>PMNN01000246.1 GCA_003161815.1 Methanobacterium sp.
AATTATCCCTGGAGGAAGTCAGTTATTATCTAAGCGTAGTGATCAGTTTCTTCCTGATTACTGGCCTTCATATTATAAAAAAGCTAAAGGTGTTGAAGTGTGGGATTTAGATAATAATCATTACATTGACATGTCAATTATGGGCATTGGGGCCTGCACCCTGGGATATGCCGATGATGATGTTAACCAAGCTGTTAAATATGCTGTGGAAAATGGATCCATGTGCACTCTAAATTGCTATGAAGAAGTGGAGTTAGCAGAAACACTCTTAAAACTAGAGCCCTGGGCGGATATGGTAAGATATTCCCGTACTGGTGGGGAATCCATGGCAATTGCAATTAGGATAGCAAGAGCTGCAACAGGAAAAGATAAAATAGCATTTTGTGGATATCATGGTTGGCACGACTGGTATTTATCTGCAAATTTAGCTGATGATAAAAATTTAGATGAATATCTACTTCCGGGTCTTAATCCTCGTGGAGTTCCCCGTAAATTATCCGGAAGTATGTTACCCTTTAATTACAACAAACTTGAACAACTAGAAAAAATTATCAAAGATAATCTAGGAGAAATTGGTGTTATAGTCATGGAGCCCGTTAGAAATTACCATCCCGATGATTCTTTCTTGAAGGGTGTGAGAAGAATTGCAGACGAATGTGGTGCTGTCCTTGTATTTGATGAAATTACTTCCGGCTGGCGCATGCGGGTTGGTGGTGCTCATAAAATATACGGGATCAACCCGGACATTATTGTTTTTGGTAAGGCTATGGGGAATGGTTATCCAACGGGAGCTATCTTAGGTAGAGAAGATTATATGGATGTAGCTCAAGAAACATTTATTAGCAGCACCTTCTGGACAGAAAGGATAGGTTCTACAGCAGCCATTGCCACTATAAACAAGATTAAAGAAACCAATAGTCCAAAACATTTGATTGAGATAGGTGAGTACATTAGTGAAGGATGGAAAGAATGTGCAACAAATAATGGATTAGATATTGAAATAGTCGGGATTCCACCATTGACCACATGTCTATTCCAATACACTGATGATACCGCATTAGAATTGCAGACAATATTCACCCAGGAAATGCTGGACCGTGGATATTTAGCCTGGAATCATGTTTATACGTGTTACGAACATACAGAAGAGATTGTCGACCTGTATATGGAATGTGTAGACGACGTTTTTGGGTTAATGGCAAATGCAGTTGAACAAGGAAAGATCAAGGACATGCTTAAGGGTCCAGTTGCCACCAAAGGATTCAAAAGATTGAATTAGAGGAAAATCATGAATACGATTATGATTGTTGGCTGCGGTTCTATAGGTCAGAGGCATGCAAAAAATGCAAAAAAATTAGGTGTACAAAATGTAATCCTATGCGATATATGCATGGGACGCTTGAAGGAATTCGCTGCGGAACTTGGTACAAATTATTTTTATGCTTCCTATCATGAAGCCCTTAAAAGACACCCTGAAACCGAAGCTGCAATCATATCGACACCATCCGCAATACATGTAGAGCCAGCTACATTCTTTGCCCAAAATGGTGTTCCCATTTTCGTTGAAAAACCTCTATCTAATAATTTGGATGGAGTGGATCCTTTAATAGAAATTACTGGAGAGAATAACGTAGTGGCTATGATGGGTCAATCGTACCGCTTCCATGAAGGTTTTATACAGTTGAAGAGTTTACTTGATGAAAACATTATTGGAAAAATATATCATGTTAACTATCAAGGAGGACATTATCTGCCAGATTGGCATCATGACCAGGACTACAGAAAAGAATATGTTGCGCAAAAAAGATTAGGTGGAGGTGTGCTCCTTACCAGTACGAGCCATAGTTTTGACACTGTTCAATGGCTATTTGGAAATATTAAAACTATTCAAGGATGGAAAACTAAACTTTCCCATTTAGAAATCGACGTTGAAGATAGTGTTTTTTGTTTAGCAAATACAGAATATGATGTTGTAGTTATCTGCCAATCAGACTTTATTCAACGAAAAAACAGGCATGAAATGTTAATTGTGGGAAAAAATGGTCATATTAAGGCGGATTTTATTAAAAATCAAATTGAAATATTCAATATTGAAAAAGTAGAAAAAATAATAGAGTATGACTTTAATCCCAACCAAAGATACGTGGAAGAACTTATCCACTTCTTTAAATTAATCGAAAATGGCACTATAAAACATGATCTAGATCTTAACACTGGTTATAAGGTTTTAGAGTTAATAAAAAGCCGTGAAATAATTCAATTAGAATGATGATGAAAAAAATTATATTCCGATGTGATTCCAGCTCAGAAATCGGTTTAGGACACATCATTAGATGTTTAGCGGTAGCAAGAACCGTTAGTGATGGTAAGGTTATTTTCGCAACACAAAAGGATAAAACCAATTCTTTCATTGATGAATCATTTGATGTTTTTTTTAGAAAGGAAAATGAAAATGAAGAAGATTTTCTTCTTAAACTTGTAAATATCCTGCAGCCTGATGTTTTAGTTATGGATAAAAAATACGATTATAAATTGGATACACTGAAAAAAATCCATGAAGAAACTAGAATCGTGATGATTGATAATATCTGTGAAGGTTTAGGGGTATGTGATGAAATAATTTTCCCGAATGCCCATTTAGATAACAAATTATTAAAAGATTATTTATCACCAGAAGCTATAAGTAAAGTCAAAACTGGCCTGGAATATGTTATTATTAGGGATGAAATCCGTGAATTGAAGAATAAAAGAGAAAATTCTCTTCATAAACTACCTGTTGTTCTTGTTACTACTGGTGGCAGTGACCCTGAGGGAATACTTCTAAAAATACTTCCATGGTTAAATAATAGTAACATAAATGCTCAATTTCGTATACTAATAGGAAAATCCTTTAAATTCAAAGAAAAAATATATGAAATATCTAAATTACAAAAAAACATTTCAATACTAAATTTTTCTTCTAAAGAACTTTTGAATGCGGACATTGCAATTTGCACATTTGGAATTACCATTTACGAATTGATCTACCTATCAATCCCAACTATTTGTATATCGCACAATCCTGAAAACGCTCAAGCAGCCAGAAATTTAAGCAAAAAATGGGGCGTAATTGAAGATTTAGGATATTTCAATGACGTAGATTCAAATAACTTAAATAAAGCCATAATTAAGCTATTAGACAATAAAACACATAATGATTATATAGAGCGGTTCAAAAATTTGATTGATGATTGTGGAGCAAAAAGGGTTGGAAACGTCATTATGGGGGGATAATTATTAAAGGAAACATATTCATTTCTAAAGATGGAACAAAACATTATGGGGGCTTAATAGATAAAAAAGGTGAGTTTACCGTTATTAATTGTGAAAATTGTCGTTTTAAACATATCATCCCCATTCCAGAACAAGAAGAGTTAGAAAAACTCTATAAGGATCAATTTTATTCTTCCAAAAAACCAATGTATTTTAAAGAGATGGAAGAGGATAAAGATTGGTGGGAATTACATTACAACCTTTATTATGATTTAATAGAGAAAAATTTAAATTCAAATGCAAAAAAATTGCTAGAGATAGGTTCTGGCCCCGGTTTTTTCCTGAAAGTGGGTAAAGAAAGGGGTTGGGATGTGATGGGGTTCGAACCTTCTGAATTAGCTTACCAATATTCAAACAAATTTGGCTTACATGTTATAAATGATTTTTTTAATGTTAAAAAGGCCCTGGAATATGGTAAGTTTGATATTGTTTATATGAACACAGTTATAGAGCATGTCGCCGATCCAAAAGGTTTGATTGAAGATGTTAAATCTATATTGAAAAAAGGGGGTTTATTTTGTATTATAGCTCCTAATGATTATAATCCTCTACAAAATACGTTAAGGAACAATTTAAATTTGGAACCTTATTGGGTAGCACCTCCCCAACATATTAATTATTTTAATTTTCAGTCTATGAAAAAACTTTTGGAAGACTTAGATTTTACAGCTATAGATTCTCTAGCCACGTTCCCAATGGAATTTTTTATTTTAAGTGGTAAAAATTATGTTAATAACGGAGTGTTGGGACGTAAATGTCATTATATGCGGAAAAATTTCGAAATGAATCTCGGAAGACATGATAAAGAACTTTTATTCAAATTTTACAATTTTTTAGCTGAAAATGAGATGGGGAGAGAATTTGTAGTTATAGCTAAACTTACAAAATAATCTGAGTGTATAATATAAACTAAATGGAAAGTATAAGCGTATGATATGGAATAATCTCTATTGTCTAGGCCAATATTAAAGGATGGGGCCCTCTGCATTAAATTTATAGATTAATAATAGTTTATATTGGTTGCCATTTATAGGGGACAAAAGGTGGTAAAAAAGTGGAAGATGAATTTATATGTTCTTCATGGGATAAATTTTCTTTTTTTAGATCTATAAAGCTTATAAAACTAATTGAAACTATAGATATTGTATATTGAGATGATTTGAATGAGACTCAAAACAATAAGTTGCCCGCTTTGTAGGAGTAGTAATTTTGTTGAAGTTTACCGACGTAAATTGGATTGGCTAAATTATGAGTATGTTAATGTAGTTTGCAAAGAATGTGGTTTTATTTATAGAAATCCATCAATGGATTATGATGATTATTTAGAATTCTATGAAAATGGGGGCTTATTATCATCTAACCAGTTCATAAATTACGATGAGTCTTCACGATCAAATATAGTACGAGATCTTAGAACTAAATTTATTTTTGAGAATCTTTCCATAAAATCAGGTAAAATTATGGATATTGGGGGTGGTAATGGATTTTTATTAGAAAATTTCAATCCGGATTCATGGGAAAGATACTTATTAGAACCAGGTCCTTTAACTGATGATGTTTCTTCAGATATTCATGTCTTTAAGGGTGGTATTGAAGATTTTTATTATTCATCTACTTTTGATCTTATAAGCATGATGAGTGTTCTTGAACACCTACAAAACCCTAGAAGCGCGATAAAAAAAATTCATAAACTTTTAACTAATGATGGTTATCTCGTGATAGAAGTCCCTAATTCACTAAATCCGTCTNNAAAATTAGTGATTTTTATTCTTTTGAACATATTAGTGGTTTTACTCTTGAAACTATTGAATATTTACTAAATTGTGAAGGTTTCCAGATTATTAAAACGAATTTTTATAAGTTAATACCTGACATCCATAAAATCGCAAAAAAATCTGCAAAAACAAATCCTAAAAAGCCAAAAAATGCATATAGAGAAATATTTAATGTATTTCAGGAATACAAAGCTCAAAAACATGAGTTTCAAAACAGAATTTATGAACAGATTAAAATAGTATTTGACAAAACATTAAAGGGTAAAGTGACGATTTTTGGGGCTGGTGAACATACCATGCAACTATTACAGTTGTTCAAATTTATGGAGAATGTAAGTTGTTTTTTAGATTCTGACCCTAAAAAACAAGGTAAAATTTTCCTTAATAAACCGATTTTAAATCCGGGAGATTTAAAAATTTTGGAATACATATAAATCGTAATCATCAGTTCGGGTGATTATCAAGATGAAATGTACAACCAAATAAAAGATTATGAAGAAAGAGGATTGAAAATTATTAAATTATATCCTGAAGGAACAATATGAATTGTTATAAATGATGAATATCTATGATAGAACTCATACCACGATCTTCATTCAATTGATGAAATAGACATTGATGAAGTTTCAAATGTGTTAAAAAGCAAATGGATTACGACTGGTCCAAGAGTTCAGGAATTTGCCACAATCGACTTATAAAGAAGATGATGATAGGATAATAGCTAAAAAAATTATTAAACTGTTAGATGAAGATACAAAAAAATTATGAAATCGACAAAAGACTTGATCCGAGGTTTTTATTTAATTTATATTCATTATTCGATGGTACAAATTGCTATAAGGCCCCATGGGGCTGTTTTCAGTGACTTATCATGAACTCCCGTAGTCGCTATAATTATCTGCCAAAAATAAGAGGATTTATGAATGAAATAGGAATGGAAGAGTTTCTGGTAGATTTAGATTTTGTTCAAGAAGAAAAATTATTGATGATGATTCGTAATATGCTAAAAAATGATGAAACTAGAATAATCTTAATCAAAGAATTAAAATTATAAAGAACAGGAAGAACTCTGCCCTAAATTAGTTATTTCGATATTAAAAAATTAAGAGGTGATTTTATTGGTGATAGAAAATATGAAATTGAGTTCTTTAAAAAAGATTTCACAGACTGATTTGAATGATCTGTGTGTAGAAATCAGAGAATTCTTAATAAAATCCAATTCTGAAACAGGGGGCCATATTGGAGCTAATCTTGGAACTGTTGAAATTTCTGTAGCACTTCATTATTGTTTTAATTCACCTGAAGATAAAATAATTTGGGACACCGGCCATCAAGGTTATACGCACAAAATACTCACTGGAAGAGCATCAAAATTTAAGACCTTAAATACATTTGGTGGTATGAATCGTTTTATATCAAGATCTGAAAGTGAGCACGATATTATAGACGCATCTCATGCTGGAACATCTTTGTCATTAGGTTTAGGATTGGCAATTACAGGAAAACTCAATAAATCAGATAATTTCGTGGTTTCTGTTANNAATGGCTTTAGAAGCTTTGAATCATGTTTCTGTTGAGGGAGAGTTGAATTTCATTATTGTTTTGAATGATAACGGTTATGCCATTAGTAAAGGCTTTGGAGCTTTACATAATTACCTTGAAAAACTTAAATCCGGAGAAGACGATTTAATATTTGGGTCCTTAGGGTATGAATATATTGGACCAGTTGATGGTCATAATCTTACTGCTTTAATTAGAGCATTAGAAAAGGCGAAAAAATCTAAAAATATTCCTTTTGTTCATGTTGTAACTGAAAAAGGACGTGGATTTACTCCTGCAAAAGATCACGTTTTTCAAATGCATTTTTCCTTCCCATTTGATATTGAAACTGGAGAAACTATGCCAGAATATATTAATCCGGGTTACCAAGATATAGCCGTGGATGTGATAATGGAAGATATGAAAACTGACTCGAAAACCGTTGTAATAACTCCATCCACAATTTACGCTACTGGTCTTCAGAAATGCTTCGATGAATTCCCCGAAAGATCCTTTGACCCTGGCATGGAGGAACAACATGCAATGACTTTAGCAGCAGGTTTTGCTCTTGGCGGTTATAAACCAATAATCTTCTACCAGACCACATTCATGCAGAGAGCCTTTGATCAGTTATTCCATGATATCTGTTTCATGAACTTACCTGTCTTAATTTTGGGAATCAGATCTGGATTCGGTGGTTATGATAATCCCACGCATCACGGAATATATGACTTACCTTACCTCAAGTCCATCCCTAATTTGAAAATAATGTACCCTAAGGATATAAATGAGTTAAGACGAATGATGGAATTTAGTATATCAGATTTAAAACAGCCAACAATGATATTAATGCCTTATGGTTCTCAAGACGATTATTCTAATATTGTAGATATAAATATAGAATCTATTGAGGAATTCCAAAAAGCCGAAATTATTGTGGATGAGGGTGNNTGGATGAGGGTCAACTACTTATTCTAACAGTTGGAAACAAATTTCGTACAGCTCTGGAAGTCCATGATATCTTAAAAGAAATAGGAATCAATTCGGGATTAGTTAATATTCGTTACTTAAAACCGTTGCCTCAAGAACAATTGCTAGAACTATTTAAACGATATAAATATGTTGTGACAATTGAAGAATATGTACTGGATGGAGGAATGGGAAGTTCTGTTGCAAATTTAATCATGGATCATAATATAGATGTTGAATTACTTAGAATAGGTATTCCTAATATTTTTGCTGAACCAGGTTCCAATGAAGAATTATCTAATATTTATGAAATAGATTCTCGACATATTATTAAAATGATACTTAACAAATATTACAAAAATGATACTAATAAATAATTTGGAATGTTGATAAATATGGAAAAACATTTTGACGAAATAAAATGTCCGTTGTGTGAAGATACAGAACTAGAATTGATCCATAAAGAAGTTGATTTGGATATTAATTACTCATATAAAACTTTTTTAACTCTTAAAAATTCTTATTATATTTGCAAAAAATGTCAACTTATTTTCATACATCCCCGACCGTCCAATGAAAAATTAAAAGATTATTATTCTGATATTTATGTTTCACAATCGGTTGATGGTGTTGAAGGAAAAAATAAATCGTTACAATATGATAACACGATCAATTTTTTACTGGAAAATACTGAAAAGGTTAAAATTGTAGTTGATATCGGAATGTCATCTGGTTATCTTTTAAATGAATTTAAAAAGTTTAAAAATGTTGAATTGATAGGGGTAGAACCTTCCAAAGTACTTTGCATACAAGCAGAGGAGAATTATGGAATAAAATCAATACAGGGACAATTAGAGGAAATTAATTTAGAAAATGAGGGATTGTTNNCACTTGTTATTGAACATGTGATTAATCCTAAGGAGTTTCTTGAAAAATTAGGTAAAATTGTTAAACCAAAAGGATTTTTATATATTGAGGTTCCTTCCACACAAATTCTTGGGAACTTAAAAGATGCTGCAATTTATGGACGGCAGATTATTCATGTTCATTTAAACCATTTTATGGCATCGACTTTAAATTACGCTTGTTCTCAACTTGATTTTTATCCCGTTAAGGTTATTGATGATTTGAATAATAATTATCCTGTATTAAGAGCGTTATATGTTAAACAATCTTCTAATTCTAGAGTTAGAGATGTTTTTCAAGGACAAATCGATATTCGTGAAACTTTTTTTGATAAATCTATTGATTCGCTTATAAAATCTTTAAATTCAGATTGTGGAGCAATAGTTTTATGGGGAGCAGGTCATGATTTGTTCCAGTTGATTAGAAGTTATCCTAAGTTCGTAAAATATGAAAAATTGATTCTTGTTGATAGGAGTCCATTAAAAATTACAAAAGATTTTTTCGGTTTGAAAATTCACGATCCATCAACATTAAATTTCGATAATGTATCTGAAATTTTCATAACCCCTAGTGAATCTATATTGAAAATTGACATTCAAAAGGATATTGAGGAAAATTGCCCAAATCACATTAAGATTTCTTTTCTTTTTAATTAAGGGTATAAAATGGAGAATTATTAATTAATAGTGTTTATTGACTATATCATCAGTTGATTTTTATGAGACTTGACGACAAAGTATGCTTCATAACAGGTGCAAGTAGGGGTATTGGTAGAGGAATAGCTGTTTCTTTTGCAAAAGAAGGTGCAAAAGTTGTGATAGGATACCATGAAAATATAAAAGAGGCTAAAAATACTTCAAGGTTTTTGGAAAAGTTAAATTGTGAAAATATTATTTTAAAATTTGATGTAAAAAACAGGAAATCAGTGCAAAAAGCTGTTAGGGAGACATTAGATTCTTTTGGTTGTATTGATGTTCTTGTAAATAATGCAGGGATAAATAAACAAAAAACTTTTTATGAAATTAGCGATGATGAATGGGATCTTATAATGGCTGTAAATCTTAAGGGGGCTTTTATTTGCTCTCAAGAGATTATGCCGATTATGGAAAAACAAAAAAATGGACGAATCATTAACATTTCATCTGTAAGTGGTCAATATGGAGGTCCTAAAACAGTTCATTATGCTGTATCAAAAGCAGGTATAATTTCTTTAACTCAAGTTTTAGCTCGGTATGGTGCTCCTTATAACATACTTGTTAATGCAATAGCTCCAGGAATAATAGAAACAGATTTAACAAGAGATGAATTGAAGACTGATATTGCTCAGCAAACCATTGATTGGATGCTTCTAAAAAGACCTGGACAAGTGGCTGATGTTAGTTCAGTTGCAGTTATGTTAGCTTCCGATGAACAGAATTTTATTACTGGGCAAACCATTAGTGTTAATGGGGGAAGTTATTTTGGCAGATAAAAGGTTATTAATTTTGGGAGCCAGTGAAGACCAGTTATTCGCAGTTAAAACTGCTCATGAAATGGGAATAGAAGTTGTAGTTGTTGATATGAACCCAAATTCGGTAGGATTTAAATATGCCGATGATTATGCAGAGGTCAGCACTCGTGATGTAGATGCACTAATAGCTTTCATTGATGAATATCAAAAAAAGATGGAAATTCATGGTGTCATGACTATGGGAAGTGATATTCCTGATATATTGGCCGCTTTATGTGATAAATTCGGTTGGATTGGACCTTCTAAACAAACTGCTTATTGGGGAACAAATAAATATGCCATGAAAACTAGATTTAAAGAATGTGGGATTCCCATCCCTTACTTTTCACTGGTTGATTCTGTGAGCGAATTAGAAGAAGTAATTGATGAAATTAAATATCCTGTTGTAATTAAACCAGTGGATCGATCAGGTTCAAGGGGAGTATTTAAACTGGATGGAACACGAAACATTAATCGATTATTCCATGAATCTAAATCTGAATCATTTTCTGGCCAGGTTATGGTTGAGAAATATCTCAAAGGATTACAGATAAGTACTGAGACCATCCTCTATGATGATGAAGCAGAAACACCTGGTTTTGCTGATAGAAATTATGAATTACTTGACAGATTTGCACCTCGAATTATTGAGAATGGTGGTACAGTCCCATCTTCATTATCTTTAGATGTACAAGAAGAAGTTAAAGAATTAGTAACTAGATCTGCAAGAGCATTAGGTGTTAAAAGGGGTGTAACTAAAGGTGACGTGGTAATGACTGATGATGGACCTTACATGATAGAAATGGCTGTCCGATTAAGCGGAGGGGATTTCTCTGAAAGTCTTATACCCCTTGGATGTGGAGTAAATATTGTAAAATCAGTCATTCAGATAGTCCTTGGAGAAAAACCAGATTTCAGAGAACTTAAACCTAAATTTAACAGGGGTGTGATGAACAGATATTTATTTCCTGATGAAGGAACCTTCCGAAGTGTTGGAAACAGGGAAATAATTGAGAATAAAAAGTGGCTGAAGAAATTAGAATTCTTTTATCAAATAGGTGATAAATATAAGGACCCTACCAGTCATGCTGATCGATTTGGTGTGTTTATAGTGGTAGGAGAAAATGCTGAAGAGGCTCATAAACATTCTAAATGGGTGTATGAAAAATTAATAATCAACATGGAGTAAAATAGGACTATATGACTAAACTATACTTTTACACAGCTTTCCATGCTAACCTCAAATTCTCTAGCATACCTGAGGATCAGTATTCTTCTGTATTAGATAAATGTTATTGGCCAATTTTGGATTCTTTAAATGATTATAATATTAATTTAGGTTTTGAATTTCCTGCTTCGACCTTGGAGATAATTAATTCTATAGACTCCAGTTTCATAGAATCTTTAATGAACCATTGGCATAATGATAAATGTGAAGTGCTTGGTTCCGGCTACTCTCAGTCCATATTTCCATTAAACCCTGCAAAAGCGAACCAGATGAACTTGATGCAGGGAAATAAAATTTATAAGGAATTATTAGATAAGATTCCTGTTACGGGTTATGTGAATGAACAAACTTTTTCCTCTGGTATTTTGGGTTTGTATAAGGAGGCCGGATATAATAATTTGATTGTGGATTGGGATAACGCTCATAAATTTAAAAGTTTTCCTGATAAATACAAGTATGGTCCCAAAACTTTAGTGGGTGCTGATGGTTTACGTATAAATCTTATATGGAACAGTTCTATCGCTTTCCAGAAATTTCAGCGTTATGTCCAGGGTTCATTGTCCTTTGAAGATTACATATCCTATCTGAATTCTCATTATTCACCCGGAAAAGATCGATCATTCCTTTTGTATGGGTATGATTTGGAAATATTTGATTATAGACCGGGTCATGGGAATTTATTACCATCACCCGACTCTAACATTGAATTTCAGCGCATATTAAGAATCTTTGATTACATTGAAGAACAGGATCACCTGGAATTGATTACACCTGGAGAAGTGGTGGACAAATTTTCTTCAGGTATTGAAGTGGAGCTTGGCTCTCCTGAGTATCCCATCATATGTAAAAAACAGGATAAATATAATGTGACCCGCTGGGCAGTCTGCGGCAGGGAGAACAGCAGAATAAATGGGCTTTGCTACCACTTATTCCATCAACTGGAANNACAATTGAAAGATTAAATGATTTATTACCTCGGAAGTTAAATAAATCAAAGATGGATGAGATGTGGTTTGATTTGACCAATCTATGGAGCAGTGACTTTAGAACTCATACCACAGACCAGAAGTATATGCAATTCAGAAATAGGTTAGGATCAGCTCTGGAAGGTTATGAAAAAGTTCTCGAAAAGTTTTTTCTAGATGTAAAAATAGTAGATGATTTTGTGTTGATAAATCCTCACTCATTTGACTGGGATCAACCATATGAGTTCAGATTACAACTAAAACACGGCCAACATAGGGGAAACATTATTGTTTTTTTGGATGGTCAGGAAGTGATAACACAACAGGAAGAAACTGAATTTTACAGAGATGGCAGTATAAGATCTGTTAATATAGTCATCGAACCATTCATAAAAGCTTTTTCAATAGTACAGGGCAAAATAGAAACCAAAAACATTCATCATAAGAAAGAGTTTGAGATAAAGGGTGAAGAAATTAAAACTCCTAAAGTAAACATTGAATTTTCTCCAGAAAAAGGAGCCACCATTACTTCACTATCCTTCCCAGAAATTTCCGATGAGTTCATCATCGGTGAATTACCACACGGATTTTATGAGGATATTAGTTACTCACCCGACTGGTTTTCAGGGCTCACTGTCATCTATGACCGTTCCATGAATAAATTCACAGATTTAACACCTGCCAGACTAAATTATCCAAAAGGTGATAAATTTCCTATTCGTGTTCCAATAACCTTTAAAATAGAAATGCCCATAGGAATCCTTTTAAAAACTTATTATATATATATCAACCATTCTCGTGTTGATCTGACTTATCATTTCAGTTTGAGTAACTTTCTCCCTCTTTCCTTCCGTTTGGGCATAGCCACTTTCAACCCACAATCCTTTAATATGAATAAACTCAAATATTCAACGGTTAACGGCGGTGAAAATCCGGAAATTTTCTATCTTAATGGTAAAGCTGTCAAACAAGATGAATCTGTTAGTTTGGGGGTTTCCACCCATCATTGTTTGGGTGCCACTGAAGGATGGGTGGATGTTAGTGATGACAAGAAAGGATTGGCTATTATTAGCCAAAAATCTCAGCTATGCACGGTCCCCCTCATGCATTATGAAGAAGTTGATGATTCTTACTTTTTAAGAGTATATCATACTATTAGTGAGATGGACGATACCACTGAAACATTTCTAAAAGGCCATAACAAAATGGATTTCACTTTTTTTGGGCATAATAATGATTTAGAACAAGTTAGAAAGATAAGCAGATCCATAAACCATAGTTTAATCTTTATAAAGAAAAAAGTGATCTAACTTTTAATCATGGATTTGATTAGTGATATCTCCTTTTTATCGAAGGTTTTTGTTGCAAAGATGATTGCGGAGTAAATGATTATTCCAATTAAAACTGTTAAGATTATATTTAGGATAGTTACTGGTTTAATAAATAAAATAAAAATTGACATTACTATTGAAGCTACCAAAGTTTTTAGTATTGCACCCCAATCTACGGAAAAATCGAAATATTTAATGGCAAAATAAGTTCCAAACACAAAACCAAATGAAAAAGATGCTAGAGTGGCTAAAGCAGCCCCCATAATACCCATTTTTGGGATTAACACAATACAGAATATGATGTTTATTATTGCTACAAAAAGCCAGCTTATCATAACAATATGGTTTTTCTTAGCCAAATAAAGTGATTTACCAGTAGCAACAGCCCCTATACCTGAAATAAGAATGCTGAAACCTACTATAGGGGTTATTAAGTAACTTTGTGCGGCAATTTCGGGGGTAGATAAAATGGTTAGAATAGGTTTAGCCAGAATTGAAATTCCTAAAAAACTAGGAACTGCCAGAAGGAGATAATATTTGATTGCTTTTTCAAAAATATTTCTAACTAATTTCATTTCTCCTTTATTATAATATTCGGCTGATATGGAAACTAAAACAAAATCGAATGGTGCTGAGAAAATTAATAGCATTGTACCAAGATAATAGCT
>PMNN01000061.1 GCA_003161815.1 Methanobacterium sp.
TGGCCATGTACTAGCGAAGCACCAGCTCGAGGAAGGCAGTTCCATACAAAAAATGGAAACTTGTAGTTTTCATCCTCGTTGAACACCAAATCAAACCACTTGAAGGCAGTGTCAATGTAATCAGACAATTCTTTCAGGTTAAATTCAAGGGGGCTATGTTTTTTAAATATTACCAGACTACTCCAAACATCGTATTTGGCTATATTGGCTGCTGTTATTGAATGCTTACCTCTAACCCTGCCGAAAACGTCTTCAGGAGTATTTTCTTCAGGGCTGCAGAAATCGCAGTTTTTTTCTGAATTTCTGATAAGATGCTGCAGTTTAATTATTTCTTCAGAAAGATCACGGTTCATTCCTGGCCTGTTAGATCTGAGGGAATTGTAGAGAGTTCCCTGTCCAGTCCATTCATTGAAGATGTTGATTACCCTCTGCTTTTCCAAGTTTTCAACTACATCTTCTGCTTTAGAAGTTAACTGGCCAGAATCATCTTTTTCACCAAAGTAACTTAAAACAAGCGGCTTCATGGATGGAACTATCTTCAAGGTTCCAACCTCGGAGTAGAATGAATAAATTCGATTAAATAACTTGTAAGATTTTTCATCAACCTTTTTTAAATCATTAACATTGTTTTCCAATTCAAAAATGGAATCCATGACATTTCACCCTTCGATCCATGATTTACCTAAGTTAAAATCAAATTTTCAATTTTTGAGAAAATAAAATTTTCCGTCTAGGTATTTTAATTTATTTTGACTCATATTTATGATTTTAGAGTGATGACATGGAACAATGAAAAGGAATACTTTTCTTGAATAGTACCGCTGTAATCACTCAAGTCGATCTGCTGTATGCTTTCATCGAACCATTTTTGAAGGGGGAGACTCCGAAAGGATTCTTTCGACCCTTCACGTTAAGCAGAAATGTATAAATTCTCCCTGTAACTATGAGAAAAGCGAAATTATTTTAGAAAAAGTAAAAATGCAGATAATCTAAAACTGCCTGATGTTAAGTCATCCACCAAAGACGCTATTTTTTTGATTTTCATCTGATCCGTAGGTTAAAGCAGCAATTGTTAAAATAATAATCGCGGCCACTACGATAACGATTACGAAAGTAATAATATTCAATAAGTGAATACTATGCAGATAATAAATAGTAAAGACTAAGGATGCCCACCATACCAGGATAACAACCCATCCTTCCCAAGATTTCGGACCTGGCCCATAACCAATGATTTTTGGACCAAACCATCGTTCCTTAGTAATCCTTTTCATACTAGTTTACTATTAAGCTATCATAGCATAAATACTTGACTCTAAACTGTATACACCATGAATTGTAAGAAATATTATTCTTAATCAACTTATAGACTAATTTGCAAAGTTTAGCCTTTCTATTTATCTGGACCAATGCTTCAAGAACATCCAGAATAGAAACGAATTTTATCAAAATGCAAATCCCTTTTAATCAACCCTGATCATTATCTAAAATTCTGAGCGACTAAACAAGTCTAAAGTCAGGTTTTTAAACTGTAATAAACGTTTTCCTCTCCGATTCCATTGCCTCCGTAATCTCGTATAATATTTTCTCATAATGATGAGAAAGCTTAATCTAACAGATTTTCAAAACTAATAAATTTTATCCAAACCATATAAATCCCCCGTAATGTCGTGGGTTCTATGAGTTTTTTTTTGAAGAACTTAATACTTTATAACCCAATATTTTTATGAAACAAAAAAAAATTGTATTAATCCTTAATAAGAAATTACCGTAAAAGAATTATTTATTATTTAATGATAAAGTCTTTTGATGGCTGGAAAAAATGTCATACTCAACTCATCTGAAACTAAAACCTGTGGCTCCTTATGATTTAAAGTTAAATGTAAGAATGTTCACTGGTAACGACCCTAGAATTAATGGATTTGAAAAGAATAAGTTTTGGCAGGTAATAAGAGTAAATGATAAACCAATTCTTATTATTATAGAATCCACGGGATCAGTTGATGAACCAGAATTATCTGTTACTTTGAAGTCCAATCGGAGAATTACAGATAATGATAAAATATCGGTAGAAAATACAATTGTCTATATGTTCAATTTAGACTTTGACCTAGAAACGTTTTACGAATACATTAAAACGGATCCTGTGATGTCCAAAATCACTAAAGAATTCAGGGGTTTAAATAACCTTACCAGTGCAACTGTTTTTGAAGCCTTAGCTTCATCCATAATTGAGCAACAGATCTCGTTTAAAGCCGCCCAGAGTATTGAAAGGCAGATGATTAGGGATCACGGTGAAGAATTACACCTAGATGAGAAGGTCTATTACGCATTCCCAACTCCAGAATCTTTATCAAAACTAACCAAAGAGAAACTGCGTCAATCTGGATTGAGTTTCAGGAAAGCAGAGTATATAATAAATATTTCCAAACTTATTATCTCCGGTAACTTAGATTTAGAAAGCTTCAAAAAATATGCCGATATCAAGGTAATCATAGAGGAACTCAGTCAATTAAGGGGAGTCGGTGAATGGACAGCTCATCTAACAGTTTTAAGGAGCATGCATCATCGTCATCAAGCATTCCCGGCAGATGATCTCGGTTTAAGAAAAGCCATCTCCCATTATTATTACGATGATAAAAAAATTAGTGCAGACGACGCACGCAAAATAGCAAACAAATGGGGTAAATGGAAGGGACTCGCCGCTTATTACATCCTCGTTAGTTACCTAGAGACATAAAAAATTGTAAACCTCGTATTTAAACGAAAATGCATGATAAGTATTAATTGTCATTACCCCACAGAAATTATTTGATACATCCTTTATTCGATTTATCGACTGGTTGAAAAAATTAGCGATTTAAACTTCGTTATACGCCGATATAGGAAGTTTAGCGCGACTGAATCAAATAAGACTTCTAATCCCTTGAGCCACGCTGATGCGTCGTATTTTTTTATATAATGTTATTTACTCACGGGAAAATAAAAGAAATAAATTAGGAATATCGCCTCATTCAATTTTTAAGATTGGAAGCGTATGTTACAGCTGTAATGCCCTCATATGCTGTTACTTGAAACAAGATTTTGAACTAGGAGTCCATAAGCCTACAAAGTGTTTAATTAAACCTCTACTTTGGGGGCACGTCTTAAGCATGTTCTAATAGAGAGATAGCAAGCAGGAGGCAAGTGAGGGGAGAATGATTAGATTTTGTTATTAGTTCTTTTATAGGGCGGTATGAATTGTGATATTATTATTCCAAAGAATAACATAATTGCTATTGCATAGAATGCATTAGTCATGCCACCAATTAATTTCAAGACAGATAAAGCATTATAAGTGCCCATCAATAATATCAATCCTAATATTGCTGTTCCCATGGATGTGGATAAATTATTAAGAGTATTCATTACCGCAGATGCATCCGGTTGTTTATCTCGACTAATGTCAGTGAAAAGAAGGTTAGATGAGGAAGGGAAGATAATTCCCACTCCAAATCCAATTGAAGCCATTCCTAATACCATCTGTAATAGAGTAGTATGTGTACTGAAAGTACTGATTAAGTAAATAGATCCTATTAAAGCTATTAAGAATCCCAAGGATATGATGTAGCGTGGTTGGAATCTTTTTGAAAAATAGCCTGTAGCATAAGCCATTATAAACCTTGGTGCAGCCAACGCTGCAAATAATAAACCCGTGGTTAAGGCACTGAACCCCAATACTGTCTGCACAAATACAGGTACAATAAAAATAATACCACCACTTATTAAACTAATTAGAATTCTAGTCATATTACCTAACTCGAATCTATAATCTTGGAAGATTCTAACATCGACTAAAGGATGTTCATCATTCTTTATCCTATTTCTCTGGTTAAGATAGAATATAATAAGAAGAATAATCCCCGCTATGATAAAATAAGGTGATAAATATTGGGTCATAGGGTTGTTAAGAAGTATAAACCCATAAACGAATAAGAGTATTCCTATTGCCGAGTTCAAAGCGCCGACAATATTTATATCCCTCCAATTCAATGTTTTAGGGAATGATAGTATTGATCTCGAGAATAACAATATAACTAATATTATAATGAATTCCAATCCAAATGCATAACGCCAGGTGAAGTAAGTAGTTAAAAAACCGCCGATAAAAGGCCCTAATACTGCAGCACCGGCCGACATAGAGCTGAGTAAGCCTAAAGCGTAAGCTCTTCTCTCGCCTGAGTAACTACCTACCACAATGGATGATGCACTCACCAGCATTAAGGCACCCCCGATACCCTCTAATATAGACCAGCCCAAAAGCAGCATCGTACTATTAATACTCAATGCAGCAATAAGAGTCCCAATACCATAGATAACAGCACCGATAAGAAATGTTCTCTTACGGCCGAAAACTTTCTGCAACTCACCGCTGAGGAGAGTTAAACTCGCTAAAACCAAGNNTCATTATCTACCTTTTCATTCATCTTCTGACCCCTGAATTCTTAAAGAAACTTTTTCTTAATCTAATGTATTCAACATCAATCATAATTTAAAGATCAATCTCTCCTGGTGCGTCTTCGTAGCCAATTTCTTCATCACTTTCCATTTCATTGCTCATATATAAATCTTTTAAGAAGAAGCATAATACAAATCCAATAATGTTCATTAAAGTAGCTATAATGAATACATTATGAATAGCAGTTACTAGAAGAGATGATGAAATATGTACCTTAGCAGTTTGTAAATTAAGGTTCAATGTCATATTTACGATAGCTCCTAATACTGCTAAACCAATTACTCCTCCCAAAAATCGGAAATACATGGTGGCTGCAGTTACCACTCCTAAGTCTCTTTTCGTTACAGCATTTTGAGATGCTACCGTGAATATAGGTATTGCAAGACCTGCCCCTATTCCCGCGATAATCTCATAAACTATTAATTCTAAGTTTGTAGTATTGGTGTTTAATATGGAAAGCATGAACATGCCCAAGATACCTATTGCAAAAGAGATAATTGCAAGAATTTTATACTTACCTGTTTTGCTGATAATCTGGCCGGATAATATTGATGATACAATCATGCTGAACATTAATGGTGTTAAATATGTCCCTGAAGTTGAAGGAGTAAAGCCTTGCACTAATTGTAAGAATAGTGGAATGTAAACCGCACCAACTAACATTACAGCACCTAAAAGAATCATACAAATAGATGAAATACTGAATATAGAGTTCCTAAATAAATACATAGGTAAGATAGGTTCTCTAGCCTTTATCTCCGTATATATAAATCCTAATAGCATGATTGCTGCAAAAATGAATAGTAATGCTAAGTAAATGAATGGTATGGTCGTGTTTTCTTCGATAAATGTTAAAACTAAAAGAAATGAGATTAAACCTGATGTGAAAGTTATTATTCCCCAGTAATCCATAATCTTCTCTTTAACAATTACACTAAACTCTGGTAGATAGGGTATAATTAAACTTAATGCCATGATTCCTATTGGCACGTTTACAAAGAATATCCATGGCCATCCTAAGGAATCTGTGATATAACCACCTAATGTTGGACCCACTACTGTTGAAATACCACCTGCAGCGGCAAATAATCCCATATATTTTCCTCGCTGTCGGGGTGGGAACATTTGGGCTACGATTTTTAATGGAATTGTAACAATTATACCTGCACCAAGTCCCATCAGTGCTCTAAATATTATAAGTTCTGTCATATTTTGAGAGAAACCGCATAGAACGGAACCGAATACAAAAACTATTATTGCAATAATAAAAATTTTTTTACTACCATAAAAATCGGACAGTTTTCCAGATAGCATGGCAGAAATTATTAAAGTGGTAAGGTAAATCGTAAAAGGCCAGACATAGTATTGTAAGCCACCTAAACTAGCAATAATTTTAGGCATAGCTGTACTGGTAATGGTACTGTCTAAAGAAACAATTAAGACACTGATCAAGAGACCTGCAATAATTACTTTAAAATGATTTAAAACATCATTTTCTATATCCATAGGTATTTTCACCTTTCATTAACATTCCACTTATTATTATTATTTCACTTTTTTTTAAACATAAATCAGATTTTTTTGCATTATATGCAAATTTTAGATTCATATATATAACTTGTTTACTACTTATAATTAAAGTAGTAATTATATTTACTAAAATTTAGTTTAGTTAGTAAATGTATATATAAGTTACGGTTTAGTAAATAGTAAATTAACAAAAAATAACATGGTGATTAAATAATGGTAGAAATACCTCATGAATTAATAAAATCATTAACAGAACTCGGAATGCTCGACTCTGAAGCTAAACTATACGCAGCACTTGTATTTTTACGAAGCGCAGAAGTAAGAGATCTACTAGAATTTCTAGATGTATCTAAACCCAGCATATATGAAGGTTTAAGAATGCTTGAAAAAAATGGATTAATAATATTAACCAGCCCCAGACCAGCCACATACCAAGCAATAGAACCCAAAATTGCACTAGAAATAATAATAAAAAGATATATGGATGCCAAAAAAGAAGCTTTAATCCAATTACAGGACTTTAAAAACAAAGAGATAACCATCAAACCGAATAATCCCTTATTTTTCATTTTCGGCGGTAAAAGTATTGAATTTAAAATTAAAGACATGTTAAAAAACGCTAAAGAGAACATTTACTGCCAAACATCAATTAAATATCTAGATTACATAGAAAAAACTGCAAAAAAGAACATTCAAATAAATCTGGTAATAATAATTGACGGAAACAACAGTAAAGGACGATTAGAACGTTTATCTAGAATGAGTAATGTAAAAATCAAAATAAAAGAAAAAAATAAGATGACAGAAAGTACAGAAAAGGATAATCTAAAAAAACGATCCATGGATAGTATGACGGATTTAATAGACCTTGATAACCAATTTATGCTAGTGGTTGATGATTCAGAAATTTTAGCAGTACCACCATTAAAAGATGACTCGCTAACCGCTATAACCTCAACAAACAAAGCATTAATATTTAGAATAAAAATAGGAATAGAAGAATCATTCTCACAAAATAACTCAGAATAAAAAAATAATCTATTTTTTTTAATGTTCACTATAAGTTCCTGATTTGAAATTCTGAATAATGACAAAGCCTATGAAATCTTTTTTCGGAGGGATGAATTTCTTGACCCCGTTTATTTCAATTTTTGGGGAGTACATCAGTTGGTGCTTTGCGTAATTCGGTTTTTACATCGAAACATACTTCAATGGCTAGTCTAACTGCGTTTTTAAAATCATTAGCATTTAAATTTGGTAAGAATAAAGGCCATCCTGATGAAAAAGACATAGAAAATGCTCGAAAATTTAGTAAAAATCTTCTAAGTGATAAAAAGATTTAGAATAAAATATCCATTGACGATATTTCATTATTATTTAAATAATTATATAATTACTTCGTTATATGCCGATTTATGGAAGTTTAGCTTGACTGAATCGAATAAGACTATTCAGCTAGAAGGTCACACCATGCCCTTCAATTCAATATAAATGTTATATTATTTTCTCAACTGGAAAATTGATAATACAGATGACGAACACGAGCTCATTCAATTTAGCGAGATAAAAATTATATTAATTGCATTATTTTTTTTTATAAATACGAGAATACAGCTAATTGATAAAATTTATTGAAAATGATGAAAAATTTAATTGACCATCCTAATCAGGAGATTTAGATAGATCGAGATGATTATCACGCATCTGAGCAATTAGAATAAACTTATTTAGCACAATGAATGTTTTTTTGGGCTCAAAACAAATTTGGGAGCAAAAAAGTTTATAGGTAATAACAGACTAAAAATTATTGAAATTGGTGGATGTTTAAATGAGTGAAAATCGAGAAAAAATAAGTGAAAACATTGCAGAGAGTGTGCTACGTCTTAATAGATCCGAATTAAAGATATTAGGAGAATCTATGGCCTCATTTAATAGCGTTTCTTCTGCCATGCTCAAATCGACTTGGTTATCATCCAATTTTTCCAGACTTCTTCAAGAAGAATGCGAAAGAATGGCTTCCTTTAATCAAGCTTATAATGATGCAATGGCGAAGGCCTACGAATCATTAGCCTTGAATTCGATTCCTATTGCTATGGATGGAGTATACAAGTCTATTTCGGAATTTAATAGGTTGACAACAGTTGCGATGGATGGGATACATGAATCCATGGCATCGTTTGATCAAGCATACACAGATAGTATTATACAATCCAATAGAGTGTCTTTCAGCATTTTTGAGGCTTTAAATAGCCTTCAAGAGTCAATGGCATCGCTTGAAACAATTAGTCTTATTAATCATATTGACATCGAAACATTATCTTCACAATTATCGCCGATTTTAACGACCCTTGAAGGTGCATCTATTTTTGAACCCTATGAGTCATTGTACGATAGAGTCCAAATAGGCCATCCTCAAATTATTGAAAGATTAAATGAGTATCAATGGTTTTTATTGCCAGAAATGCCTTTAAGCATCGCTTTTGAAGTTTATAATCTTTCTTCTATGGATAAGCCGCGTCAAAGAATTAATAAACTTTTCTTTGACTATTTTGCATTTGATAATTTTAAAAATCTCAAAGATTTAGTCAATAAATGGAATTCCGATGGAAAGTTCAGGCCAGGAAGATTAAAAGTTATAAATGATAGCTTAAATGTTATAATTAATGCTGAAAATAATAAAATACCATCTACACTAATAGTACCGGCTTTAATTGCTCAAATTGATGGAATTCAAAGGGAGTTTCTGCTTAAAAATAATTTTAAGATATCATGGAATAATTTTAGATTTGAAGGTAAAGGGGAACCATTAAATCAAAAGCAAGCATTTAAAAGCATTTATTCTCCAGATGATGCGTTTTCATCTATAATCAATGAAATCATTCTTGATGTTCTTTTTGGGAATGTATATCCCGGTAAACCATTAAAAACACCAATTACATTCAATCGTCATAAGATTATGCATGGAGAACATCTGACAGGAGGAACTAAACCTAATACTATAAGGTTATTTATTATTTTAGATTTTTTACATGACTTACTCTAGTCTATTAATAAACATGGGAAAACTAGTCTCGAATTATACAATGGTGGAATAAGTACCCCCGCGACAATCTTAGCTAAGAAGGGATATCTGGCATTGCCTCCGCAGGTTAGAAAAGAATTAGAATTAAAAACCGAAACTCGACTAAAAACTTATAAAAATTGGAATGAATCTTTAATGAATAATGATATAGATTATCTAATTGTATTTGATAAAGAAACACCTTCAAAGGAACCTTTGGAGAATAAGTTAGAAGCGATATGCCATGAAGCTTTACATATTGGAAGATGAGCATGAATTTATTTATCCTCTAACTGGTGATGCTAAAGATTTAACAGATGAATATCTGGAGCAGACACATGATATTTGATGGATATTCAATTAACTCAGATTTTTAATTAAATTTTATTAGGAAGGAATAATGATTTTTAATTATTTTGAGGACGGGAAATTTTTATACAACTCACAATCCGCTGTTCTTTTAATGAAAATTCCTAGCAGTGATGATAAAGATTTCAATAAAATTAAAAAATTGAAAAATGAAAATCTCGAATCAAAAATAAGTAACAATGATTTTGATTTTTCGAAAGCTAAATTATTTAATTTTACACTAAATGATAGAGAAATTGAATCAGATTTAATTTTTGATGATGCCATAATTTCAGGAGATGTAAATCTTCGAGACATTAAGATTAACGGCAGTCTTAATCTTAATAAAGTACGAATTGATGGAAATCTAACGCTTAATAATGTTGATATTAAAGGAAGTCTTAATTTTGATGAAGGACAAACCAGTGGAAACATAAAAATATTTGAATCACAGATTGGAAAACTGCATTTATATCAGATTAAAATAAGCGAACTTCTTCTAATTAGAGATAGTAAAATCAATTTTATTTTCGCGAATGGAGAATACAAAAATAATAAAAGTAAACTGAATGAAAATAAAGTATATTTTATCTTGAAAAATAAATTTTACAAATCTTACTATTTTTTCTTAAAAATTAGAAAATATGCACTGTCATTATTTGATTTACATTATAATAGTATAGAAGAAAAATATGGCATTAATGGCTCTATTTATATATTGAATTCGGAGATTATAGTCTGCTCTATGTCTTTATTGAATATTGGACGTATAAATAGTGATTTTTCAATTTTTCTTGAAGATGTTAAGATATACGAATATTTAAATTTTATTGATTGTTATATCAAAAGCTCAATACTTTTGAAGAGAGTCACCGTAGATGGGGATTGTATTTTTAATGGAAGCAGAATAAAAGGTAGTTTTGATTTTACACTCTCGAGAATTAGAGAAAAGTTAGATTTTGAGTGGGTAATATTTTATTCTCCCTACGGGAAAGAGGCTGCTTCTAGACAAGCTAAAAGAACATGGGAAAAACTTGGTGACAGTGAAAAAACTGATAAATATTGCTATNNACACCAATCCGCTATGCCGAAAAATTAATTATTCAAATCCCATTCGGATATGGAATAAAATTTTATAACGTTGTATTCACTTTTATTGGTTTTATCATATTATTTGGAATTTTATATTCGTGGTTTCAAGGTATTCAAAATTCGAATACTATTTGGAGCAATTTATATATCAGTATTTTAATAGCGTTAAAAACAGGTTATCAACCTTCAGATAAAACATTGGAATTGTTAACTTCAATTGAAACAGTTTTTGGAGTTTTTTTGTATGCGATTACAATTGTAATATTTGCCAGAAAATTTTTTATGAAATAATGTCTGATTTAAATTAGAAAGTTAACTGGAAATAACTTAATACATCAGTTTTAATCAGTTACAACCGCCCGTATGGTTAAAGATATGCCGATTTTACGAAGAACAAAACAATAGGTTAGAAATTTGATCTCAAATATCATAAATCTTTCCTAGTTTTCAAGAATTCCATTTTAATCTCTAAAAGTCGCCAATTGTTTGAGAAAATAAGGAAATATGGCCAAAATTGCAGCCTCATACTCTTCCTGTTCGGAATTACTATACGTATCGATTTGATGAATATGGACAAAGCATAAATAATAGATATTGGTTACTTTAGTTTGGGTGGGTTAGATTTAATCAAAAATTTAAATTAGAATGATCTGTGGAGAATGTGGTTCTAAGTTTGGAGATTATCATTTTGATGAAATAAGAAGTCCAAAATAAAGGGAAGAATTGTTGTTTCTTAAAGATTGCTCGTGAACGAATTTTGCCGAATGTGACGCGAAGAANNTAAAAAACCAAAAACTTCAATGCGAAGATCAGGCGATATTGAAATTGAAGATTTGTTTGATTTTGACTTTTATCTCAAAGCTGTCAATTTAACATATGAAAAGCTATTTAAAGAAAGATTGGACCGGAATTCACTTGAAGAACAAGATTTCGAAGAGAAATCGTTTAGGGGTATCAAAAATTATTTTCGAAAGAGCGGTCAATTCAAGCGCTTAGATAAAGTAAAAGTTTCTTATAAAATCGCCGATTTAATTGGAGCAGGGGATAAACCTGATGAACACACAATTTCCAATTTTTCGAAATTATTCAAGAAAATAAATGAAAAATTAGCTTAAGTATTGTAAACTAATATTAGTATTCTAAAGAGTTAGTTTTTGTTGAATTAATTGCAATGATTGAATAATGAGTTTTCAGATGACTCAATATCCTATTTTCGAAAGTCAAAATATTAATACTANNATACCAGTGCGGGGGGTTGTTATGAAAATTTTTTTAGCTCACAGCTTTTCAGATGAGATTTTGATCGTAGCGAATGACATCAAAAATTTTCTTGAATCAATAGGACATAATTGTTGTTCTGGAGAAAAACCGGAAAATAAAGGGATTAGTCAAAAAGTTAAACAAAGAATCGATGATTGCGATTTATTTATGGGCCTATTTACTATAGAAAAGGATATCATCTATAAAGAGACAGAATGCTATGCAATTTCCAATTGGGTGATTCAAGAATCAGGTTTTGCTATTGGAAAAGAAAAAGAACTAATTTTTTTAGTGGAAAACGGAATTAAGAAATTTCCAGAGTTACAAGGGGACTTAGAACTTGTTTATTTTGATCGAGAGAACATATCAAAATCTTTTACCAAAATCAGTTTCATGATTAACTCAATTAATGATTCAACAGTTAACAATAGTTCCATGTCTGAAAATACATCTTCTGAAACTAGTATTGAAGAAAAAAGAAAATTATTCGAAACCGTTGAACCGGGTGAAGAAGTAAAAGATGAAATTTTCACGCGCTTAATGAAAACTCTAAATGAAGAAAAAGATTTCATCAAAGCTAGAACTATTTGTGAAGAATATCAAAAAACTCTAGAAAATGAAGACGATAGAATCGCGATTAAAGCTAAAGTATTACGTATTTCTCATAAAATAGGTGATAATAGAGCGTTAAAACAATTAAAACAACTTTGCATTGATTTTAAAAGTAATTCTGTTGTATTTCAACTGGCTTTACGATATAAAGAAATGATGGAGTATCATAAAGCCAAAGAAGAATTTCTTGTTGCGGGTAATCTATTAGATTTAACTAGCAAGGAAAATTTGTCAAATTACTTAATTTGTCAGAGAGAAGCCTCGATTTGTTTGGCTTTAGATAATCAATGTGATACAAGTTACACATTACTTTCTGAATTATTGGAAACGAAAGAATTCAATCAATACCGGTCTTCAATTTTAATGAATTTGTCTTCTATAGCTAAAAAATGTGAAGATAAAGAGAGATTTATCATTTATGGAGAAGCTTCTCTTGATTTAGATCCATCAAATGCTAATTTAAGATTTGAGATGGCATTAAAACACAGCGATTTATTAAATAATGAATTATCTTTGCTCCATAACAAAAAATTAATTGGCTTAAAGGAAACTGGACCATCTTTAAATAATCTAGCCGTCCAATTTTCTAGACTTGATATGCCGATAAATGCGATTAAATATTATTCTAAAGCCTCAAAACTTAAGAATACAATTGCAATGGCGAATCTTGCAAATTTATATTCAAAATCCNNGATGCGTATAAACTGGGTGCAGAGGACATTGAAGTCAGTGGAAATATAGGTGTCGCTAAAAATAAAATTAAAAAGATTATGGATAAGGAGAATGCTGAAGAAAAAAATGTGCTGATAGAAGCTGAAAAGGAAAGAAAATTTAGAGTAAGACATTCTAATGCGTTCATTTCGAATAATAAAATCAATGGCAAAGCATTTAATGGAATATGGATAATTGACTCCTTAGAAGTTCCCATAATTTTGAAAGATAATTGCTTTAATGTCGATGAAGAATTTATTATGGCAGATAAAAAGTCAAAATGGATCAAAGTTAAATCAGATCCATTCGAGTACTATAAAATTAAAGCTCTATCAATCGACGGCAGTCTAGAAAATTTAAGTGGGCAGTATGAAATTGAATGCTACGAGGAAAGCAATTCGGACAGCTTGTCTGAATCATATGAAGCAAAAGGATACATGATTATTAAAAACAATTTTAAAGAAATAGAAATAATGGAAAAGAGTAGGGAAAAATTAAAATTTAAAAAATGGACAAAAAAAGAAAACTAAACTATATTTGATTCTTACAATTTTAGTTTCCTTAAGGCTTAAATTAACAAATTATTCATTTTATTTTTCCAAGTAGCGTGGTAATGGTAGTACTTCCGTATCATGTTTTCTGTTTTTAATCACATTCGAACATGGCGGTTTTTTTGTAGGTTAGGTGATGCGCAGATTTGTCGTTTCAAATTTTAGGTAAATCTTTTCTTCGTTATAGTGTTGTATCACGAAGGATTAAGCTTTTAAGCGTTATCAGTATTATTTACGTAATCAAAATTTGATTTTAATTATTTTTTGAATTTCTGAAGTGTAGTTCTGAAATTCAATGCAAAAAAATAAGAGCTCCAGAGCTCATTGTCTATCGCTTTTACTATTGTGCACTTGTTTTATTCAAAAAGCGTTTTATTTCTTGCGCTACTATTTTTGGCTTGCCTGTGGTGTCTTCTGCGGCCGCGTGATCAAGGCCTTGAATTTCAACGTGCTTAACATGAGGTAATACTTCTTTTAAAGCGTATATGCTGTGTTTCAAGAATAAAAATGTTTTGCTGCCGTTGAGTAATAATACTTCTGCAGATGTGTCTTCGAATTTTTCAATTGTTCCTTTAGTTTCATTAACAAGCATTATGTCATTGTGAAATGTGGGTATAGTGTCTTTAAGCGTCACATCATCGCCCTTGGTATTCATTGCATCTATTTCTATTATAATTTTGAAAATTAGTCTCAATATTATATTTGGCATATATTTTACCCATTGATAAGGTGGTTGAAGTTCATCTCCACTTACTTTAGTCGCTAGTTCGCCACTAGTCACCATTGCAGAGGTGAATTTGCCCTCGGCTACGTATTTATCATATCGTTTGCCTATATCGTTGAACTTATTCATTTCAGTTTCGTTAACATAGAATGGTGGTTCGTAGAGGATGGCTTTATGGATAGCATGGCAATAGAGGGCTGATCGTAAGGCAATAATTGCGCCTGTGGCTGTACCAAAAACATAGTGCGCACCGGTTTTTTTAAGGAGAGCGTCCATATCTTCAACTTCCCTTTGTAGACNNGTCAACTTCCCTTTGTAAACCGTACTTGCTGCCGAATGGTCCACTTAAACCTCGGCCCCGACGGTCTGGAATGTATACGGTAAATTCATCGGACAGCGCAGTACCAAGTTGCATTAAAGTTTGCGAGCCTTTTGCACCTCCATGTAGCAAAATAATGCCGGGACCAGTGCCCATTTGTCTATAGCCGATTCTTGTTCCGTCACGAGATGTTACAAAACCTTTTGTGTATTTTTGCTTTTTACTCATGTTNNTCCAATTGATAATCCTCCTCAGTGTCAAATATTCCGAAATAATTGATGAATAAATAATGCATTATTTTTATCACGAAGTCAATAGGAAACCGGTTATTAAAATCTCCTTGAGTTACAGCCCTCTTTATCATTTCGTCAAACAGCAGGTCATTACCGCTTTCCAATACGCTTTTTAAATCTGTATTTATTTCAGCTTCTTTCATAAACATGGTGATAAATCTGTAATATTTAGGGTGTTCCGCGGCAAATGCGCCTGAAAACTTAAATTGTAGTTTTAACTCTTCAAAAATATCTTGTCCTCTTAAATCCTGGCCTTGCATATTTTTGTTTATAAATTCAGCTTGGGCTTCCCCTGCAATTCCTAGTATGAATAAATACAGGGCTTTTTTATCTTCAAAATTGTAATAAAAAGTACCCTTGCTTATGCCTGTCTTTTTGATAATTTTATTT
>PMNN01000273.1:0-162 GCA_003161815.1 Methanobacterium sp.
GATAATTACTAAGCCCATATTTTTTTTTTAAGATAATATTTAGTATTTATAAGGTTCTGTATGTGAAATGTGGAATAAATTATTCTTAAAAAAAAATGAGTCGAAGTAATATTCTATTCTAACTGGCTCTGAAGCGGATTTAAAACTATAGGAATGGTAAGA
>PMNN01000273.1:189-7611 GCA_003161815.1 Methanobacterium sp.
CCATTCAGAGTATTATTGTTATTTATGCGTTGGTTTTAGCAAGTTTAACCTTGCTTAGTGGTGAATTGCAAAAGGTTTTGGGTAGGAAGAGAACGTTTCTTATTGGTGCAGGTATTTTTGGTGTTGGTAATCTTATTGCTGCATTAAGCTTGAATAGTAATATGCTCCTATTAGGATGGTCTATACTGGAGGGTATTGGCGGAGCATTAATGTGGGTGAGTATGTATACTATAATAATNNTCATTTCCAGCAACCATGCACTGGAGGGATATTAATTTGGTTGGAGGCATTAACTCTGCTTTAGGTATATTTTTACTAGTTTATGGTTTAATATTACTTAACAACCCGTTTACCCGGTTTATTAGTCCCTTTGTTATATTAATTGGTGTTATCCTGTTAATAGTATTCTATTTTAATCAGAGGAGTAGAATAAAGAAGGATATGCATCCGTTAGTTGATATTAGACTCTTCCAAATTAGATCATTTATTTTAGGTAACATTTTCTTATTTATGTATGGATCAGTAATTAGTGGTATTCGTTTTGTTATACCCGTATTTGTACAAACCGTATTAGGATACAATGCACTTACGACAGGTTATATCTTCGTGGCAATGGCCTTACCCATGTTTTTAGTCACATTCACCACAGGAGCAATAACAGTAAGATTTCAACCACGTTACATTATATCCGCCGGTTTTATAATTTGTATTATTGGTAGTATTTATCTGATTAGTGTTTTCAGTTCACATCCAAGTTTGTATGATATTTTAATTGGTATATCATTGATTGGATTGGGTGTGGGAGTTATTGCTCCGCATGGTTCTAATCTAGCGTTTTCTCAGATTAGTCATGATAAGCAGCCTGATGCTTCCGCGATTAGAAGTACTAATAGTAATCTTAACACTTCGGTAGGTACTGCTATATTTGGAATTATATTATTAATGGGTGCTTCTAATGCTTTAAATGTTGAAAAATTACTGGGTGGCTTATTAAACTCGTTTTATGTTATAGCAATACTATTACTAACGGGTTTAATAATGGCACAATTCGTTAAACCTTACACTAAAAATAGAACTTAAAATATAAATTAACGCTAAAAATAAGGTTTTTAAATAAAAGATAGGTGGATTTAATTTTATGCAAATGAGAAAAACAAGTAACATGGTGAATTAATATCCGCTTTAGGATTCGGTGCCATGAGACTCCCAACCATAGATGACAAAATTGATAAGATTAAGGCTACTGAAATGATTTATTACGCGATTGATCATGGAGTGAATTTTTAGATACCGCTCTTCTTTATCATGAAGGTTTCAGTGAATCATTTTTAGGTGAAATACTCAATGATGGTTATAGGGATAAAGTGAAACTCTGCACTAAAGCACTAGCCTGGGCGATTGAAAAAATAGAGGATATAAAAAAAATTGGAAAAAATAGCACAAAATAAAAGAGAAAAAAGAAAATTTACTAAAAAAATCTCCAAAAGCTTACAAAAAAATTTATAAAAAATTCAAACAAAAAAATCAAGTAAATAGATATTCTCTATAATTAATTATTTAAGCTGTTGCTGAATCAAAATGCGCTTCATTAGCAATTAAATTAATAGTATTGGCTTTTTCTTCAACTAAAGGTTTAGTAGGTATTTCTTTTTGATGAATTGAAATAGGAAATTTAGCAATTAATTTTATTACATCTTCTCCAACAAAAATATCCATTTTTATTCCTACGGGTTGTTTAAGAAAATGTTTTTTTACATTAAAAGTTTTAGATGCATTTAACAATTCTAAAGCAACAGGCACATCTTTATCATTAAAATCTAGAATAATGTCTTCATTAAATCTTATTGACCTTTTATATTTATAATCTTCATTAATATAGAAAAGTAAAGAATCTGCTATAAAATCATAGTCTTGTTTCATTAAGAAATTTCGTAAATTTTTTATTGTGTGTCATATTTTTTTCACTATCTATTCTGTAATAACTGTTACAACCTTCGATTTATCTTAAATATTATTATTCAGTTTAGAATATGTATGAATGAAATGCAATAAACTTACTATCCTTGATTATTTTTAATTGAATGTAGCTACAACGTGTTCTAAAACTGTAATATTATCAACGTAACCTGCGACTATTACACCTTCATTATTTTTAGTGAAAAAACAATATTTCCAACTATAATTTCCAATACTACTATCTGGTTTAGGATCAACTGATGTATAGTTTGTGTTATTAATAGTTTGATTCTGTATGGTTGATGCTTCAAGAGTTGAGGTGATTGAAGCTATTGAATTGTTATTGATAGTTTGATTTTGGATAATATTTGGTTGAATATTTGAGATAATTGTAGCTAATGTACTGTTATTAAGAATTTGATTTTGAATTGTAGCTATTGAAATGTTATCAGTAGTTTGAACATTTGGATATTGAATTTCTGTGATAACTGAAGCAATTAAATTGTAATCAGTCATACTTACAGTATTGACAGTAAACCATTCCCTATGATTATTTTGCGTACCGTTGTAAACATTAACCCCGCCCACATCATTATTTTCAGCTTGCCAACCTGCGGGATATTCAAATGACATGTTTTGATTAGTATAAGTGGAATAAGCTATTTGCGGATTATTTCCATTATTTGAAGACCCTAAGTTTCCTAGAATGAAAATAAACGCTATAAAACAAATAAGGATAACACTTATGATATATCTTTTCTTCATTTCTTATTCCCCTAACCGATTCACTATTTCCCCCTATTTAATCCACCTGTTATAACTAAATATTCTTGGTAACCCTATTAAATATTATTGCATTAACTAGAAAAACATCCAGAATTATAGAAAAATGAAGTTCAGATAAACTATATTCAAACTAATAAGCAACCACCCATGTATGCGATCCTGCGGACAAGCAAGTGAGTTTAAAGTGCTTTAAATTGGTGAAAATAGGTGAATTGGATTTAAGTATTATCTAGAAGTCATTTAGAAAGGTTGAAAATTTTTAAAGATGCTCTGAAGGTTTTTTCTCTAATTAATTTATGTAGTAAATTTTTTTAGAAAGAACTTTAATAATAAAATAATATAACTATAATCATAACAGGAAAATGACATTTTTTTTTTAACTATTCTTCTTCAGAAACGTACTTTTTCGGGCAGTATTTTATTGGTTTGTATTTTTAACAATCAAATTACCATCATCACGTGTTTGGATAATTTTATATGCTATGAAAGCTACTACCGCTATAATTCCGATATAGAATATTATATCTAATTGGGATGAATATGTTTCTACTATATTCCAATGAGGTCCTAGTATGAATCCGAGATATACTAAAACAAAGTCAAAGGGTAATGCGCCTAGATAAGTGTAGATAATATATTTTTTAAGATCCATTTTGGAGACTCCCGCTGTTATAGATACTAGTTCCGTGATCATGGGTATGCATCGGCTGATTAGAACTGTTTCATCACCGTATTTTACAAACCATTTATCTCCTCGGTCTAGTTTGCTTGGTGATATTGTGAAGTATTTACCATATTTATCAAGCAAAGGCCTTCCACCTTTCAAAGAGATGAAATATAAGAATAGAGCTCCCACAACATCTGCCAGAGCAGCTACTAGAGTTATTCCCCAGATCGTCATTTTCCCTTGTAAAACGGCAAATCCAGCTAAGGGCAATATTACTTCACTAGGAATTTTAATTAACATTCCAATGAAAACACCCCAATAACCCAGATTGTTTATCAAGTTAATCATCATATTCATTAAAGTTTCAATAATAGCAGTCATAATTTTTTTACACTCATAAATTTTCTTTTTATAAAAATTTAATTTCCTGAGTATAGTATTTATACCCATGTTACACCCCAATCTCAATCCAATACTTTTCACTCCAGAATGATTTTCACGATGATCCTACTGCTTTTTGTTTTCATTTAATCGGTATTTAAAAAAAATTAAAAACAAAGTATTTACATTAATAGTTTAGAGAATAGGGTGATCAGGGAAATGTTCAATATCTACAGCATATAGCAGTTCTTTTTTAATTAGAACAGTTGGCCCCATAAATAAATCCTACTGTTTTATTAATATAATAGAAAGAGAATTAAAATTAAAAACAAACGAAGTATAATATTTGTTTAATCATAAAATAACAAAATATAAGTATTAAATAAACATTGTACATATGATGATTAATTTGAAGATAAAATTTGAAATAAATGATAATGTAACAAAAGAAAGAATTGATAATATGAAAAATGGGATACAAAGAAGTATAAATAAATTAATAATAATGCAAAATTTGAGGATTAATCATGAAACCGGATAAGTTAGAAACAGAGTTTTATGATTATTTAGTAAAAACAGTAACTACAACCGGAAACAGTGGCCACATCTTAGTTCCAAAAGAATGGATTGGAAAGAAGGTTAAAATACTTTTAGTTGAACCATTGGGTGATTAAAATGTTTTCATTTCAGGATGTGATGTTGAGAGATGTTTTCAGATGTAAATGTGGAGCCGAAATGGAAATGACGGTTATCCAGCAGTACTTCTGTCCAGAATGTAAATCAATTATTGACACGCCGGAAACCCAACAATATATTAAGAAATTTGGAGAGTTAGGTATTAAGATTATAGCTAATGATTTCATCCCACCAGAAATGTTAGTTTTAGATGATAGTTCTAGTGATAGATCTTATCTTTGTAAAAGAGTAAAAGGCCAAGTAATAGTACATGAAATAAAACCACCCAATCTTAATGAATTATCTTATTCACTAGAAGTGAGAAAACCAGAGCATCATCATTTTTGGGAAGATCTGATTTTTTATATGCAACTACGTAAATCATGTGAACGGTTGCCAAATAGGAACATGAATTAAATGAACACTTTTTTTTAGATTATTTTAATGTTTAATAAAAATCTACTTCATTAAACTTGCCTATAAAGTTAAATTTAATTAAAACACTTTCCCTTATTTAATTCGGGATTTAAATATTTGAAGTAAGCAGATTATGAATGTTTCTATAGTCTAAGAGCTTTAGAAAGTAAAAAATTTAATGATCAATTTGTCATGNNTGGTGTAACAAGATTTGGTATTAGCACATATCCAATAAAAAACTCTTATTTGGTCATTCCACCATTAAATGAACAAAAAACCATTTCAAAATATTTGTATAAAAAATTTGCAGAAATTGGGGAATTAATTATATGAGGACTAATCCTAACTCCAATCCATGTTTTATTTGGGAGGGTTCTGTTTTTTCCCCGATGGGGTAAATTTTCCAACCCACTTTTGAGGCCATGGAATATGCGTCCATTCCTGCGCTATGCATGGTAGGATTAGATTTAAGAGCCATTCTACATCTTTCTCCCTTAATTCCTTTGCATTCAACTGCTGAACAGAAAACACGTTTACATGATGGTCCTCCTGCAAAACCTAAAGCAAGAGGGTATCCATCATAAAATGCTGCAGATTGAACTTTAGCTACAATTTCATACATCTTTCTGGCGCCAGGAACAGGATGTTTAGGGTTATCATAATCCCCAGTTTGCTCTTCTGGTGGGACTTGAAGCATTATAAAAACACCATATCTGTATTTACTAATTATTTCTCGAGTTTTTTCTAAATCCCAATCAAATTGGGGTGGACAGTTAAGATTGGTGCCATAATAAGGACATCTAGGAGAATAACACCTAGCTCTAACCCTCTCATCCACAATTATCATATCAGTACTGATCCTTTTAGCATCAGTAGCTCCCAATTCTTTAGCTAGATCTACATATTTTTCTACATCCGTTTCTAGTTTTTCATCTGAAATATTCTCAGAAAACTCTCTTATCTCTTCTACCATTAGAAAAACCTCCTAAAAAAATAATAATAATACATAGTAATTTGTTTAATATTTAAAAGTATTTTTCTTCCAGCACATAAAAAATTGCATAAAAAATGCTTTCGTAATTTTGTAATGTAAATTTATCTTTCCAATTTAAATCATTCTTACTATTAAATTCACCATCGACAATACACCGCCAACCATCACCAAAGTAGACCCCACAAACAATAGCACGATTAATAACACTAACAAAGTCATAACCATCACCTTCAACGAACCCATACAAAAAGGAAGGGCCTACAATAATATTACAGTGACTAACAGTGCTGGAATTAAAGTAGCCATCCTCAGCAATATCAAAGGCAACACTTTAACTTTAACCCGCAGCAGCGGCACATACTACAACGGAACCACGTACATTATAACCATACCAAGCAACGCAATAACTGACCCAGCTGGGAACAATTTAGCTGCAACTTACACGAGTAAATTCACCGTAGATACTACCCCACCTACAGTAAAAATCATTAATCCTACAAACAATGCAGTTAATATTCCAATAAACCAATTGATTGATGTTTACTTCAGCGAACCCATTAAAATAGGGAATGGTTATATTGAACTTAAAACTAGCAACGGAACAGGAAAAGGAAGGAAAAAGATCCAAGACCATGCAACAAGAAATCATGGGAAAATTAAGGGTTAATGAAGTTGTAGGTTTCATGAATCATAATGGATTGGATTACCAACGAAGTAATCTTAAAGTTATGACTCGACGAGAAGTTAACCAGCACATGAGGATCCCTAGAACCAGCAAATACCATGGTGTTAGCTATAATGAATCTTTAAGAAAAATGGCAAGTGCATGTCGGGAAAGGACAGCAAGTAAAATGTATTGGCCAGTTCAATGATGATGAAGAAGATAAAGCTTACGAAGCCTATCTAGAAGCAGTTGGCGAATTAAATCAAGGTAAAACATTAGAATCCATCAAAATTCATCCTCACCCCCATTCATCGAAATATAAAGGGGTTTCATGGGATAAAAATAAGCAAAAATGGGTAGCCATAATCACAAGAAAAGGAAAAAAGAAATTCTTAGGCCAGTTTAAGGAAGATGAAGAATAAAGAGCCGCCCAAGCGTACATGCTCGCAGTTTATCAGAATTNNGAAGTTATCATAATTTAATTCAAATAAAAACTTGTTATTAATCTCAAATTAATGAGATAATGTTAAATAGCTTTCATAGAACAGAAACTCATGTAGAATTGATAAAAAAAGTCTTTAGAGCGAATTCAGAAAATCAAACCATTAAGAAGTTTAATATTGTAGAATAGACTTAGTAGAACAATAATAGGTCAGAATAATAGTCGCGGCCATTGCTATAACAAGTTTAGCTAACGGACTTAAAGTAAGAAACAACAGTTTAAAACTATGACAGTGCGCCTGGATACTGATTGAATCCAAGTTTTACAAGGCCTACTATCAATAACTATCCACAGGATCCATTTTTGAAAAAAATAAGAATAAATGGGGAACTAATTAATGAATAATCACTTGAAGATATTTTAAAATTTTTTAGTTTTCT
>PMNN01000016.1 GCA_003161815.1 Methanobacterium sp.
GATTATTTCTCCATTTAAATATTATTTCTAAACTAATATTCTTAGGATAGATAATAAATGAAATGGAAGTGAAAAAAAATGGAAAGTTTGAAGAAAATCGTAGTTTTTGTGTTTGGATTAGTAATGGTTTTAGGAGTTACACCTGCATTCGCAGATAGTAGTCCTAGTGGAACTAATGGTGTTACTGTTGGTGTTAGTCCATCAGTGTCTATAGTGGTTAGTAATAATGCTGATTTTGGTAGTCTCGCAGCTAACAACATATTAAGTGATGCTCAGCCTATTAATATAGCTTCAACATCAAACGTTCCAATCGTCGTGAATGTTAAGGCAGCTGATTGGACTAGTATTGGTGGTAATATGCCATTATCCGCATTGCTATGGGGTACAACACCTATGACAACAAACAATGCAGTGGCTATAGCTAACATGACTGCTCCAACTCCAACAACGACTAGTGCTCAGGACGTGAACTTAAAAATGAAGGTACCGTTTGGTTCTTTACCAGGGGCTTACAATACTACTGTAACCTGGACTGCAAGCGACGCATCATAGATAGGGTAATATTTACCCATTTTTTTTCTTTTTTTAAATTACTTATTTCATGATGATAATATAATATATTATATAAAGGTGTCATCATGTTATCACGGAGTTATCTAAAAACTGCAGGTATCCTTGCTTTAATACTAATCAGTTTAACAACCATAACTGGAACCAACATAAGTGATCCCCTTTTAAAAAACGTAATTGTCTCAGTTTCTAAAATGAGTAATTCCCCTCAGGATAACGTAAATGACTCAGTTTCCATAGTGGTTACTGGCAATGCTACTTTTGGTACTCTCGCAGCTGACAACATACTAAGTAGTCCTCAGCCCATTAATATAAAATCAACATCCAACGTGCCAGTTAACATAGATGTTAAAGCACTTAATTGGACTAGTACTAATGGTAATATGCCATTATCTTCATTAAAATTTGCTAGCTCACACAGAGCGATGACAACCGATGATCAAAATGCTATAACTAACTTAGAACCCAGTAGTGCTCAGGACGTGAACTTGTATATACAAGTACCGTTTGGTTCACTACCTAAATCGTACAGTACTACTATAACCTGGACTGCAAGCCAAGTAACCTAGATGGGTTAATTATTCCCCATTTTTTTAAATTAGTTATCATATAGAAATTATTTATAATATGACATTTATAAAATAATAAAAGGTATAATCATGTTATCACGGAATTATCTAAAAACTGCAGGAATCGTTGCGTTAATACTAATCAGTTTAACTACAGCAGTTTGGGGAAACAGCGGCCTATCTGTTAGTCCAGGAGGAATAAATATTCAAATACAAACACCCCAAGTAGTTCANNTAATGAAAAACTCAACTACCACTTTGTATGCTGACGATGGAATAGCAACATGGATAACAGTAAATCCAGCTCAATTTACATTGGCACCCGGTGAACAAAAGACTGTGAATTACTCCATAAAAATTCCCCCCAATGTCAACTACTATGATGCCATGGGTGGTATCCTAATAGTAGGAACACCTCCAAAATCAAATAATAACCAGACTGGAGGTATCACCACCCAAGTAAAACAGGCCGCCGCTGTTTTGGTACCTATAACACTCGGTTCACCAGGGCAAATAATACAATCACTCTCCCTAACGAGTTATAAAGTTCCAGGGATACTTTTATCTCTAATGTCCGGGAATTTAGAATATAACGTTAAAAATAACGGAACAGTAAAAGCCCAAATGACTAACAATATAGCTGTAAAAGGCTTATTCGAAAATCAAACTTTAAAAACCAATGGAACAGTCTTCCCTGGAGACAGTTATACTTTAAAAAGCCAATGGACTTCTGGATTTTTTGATATGGGTTTATACAATGTAGAAAGTAACATTAGTTACGGCAGAGACCAACAAACACAGAATCTACAAACCAAAAGCACTATCTTTGTATTCCCAGTATGGCTTATTATACTCATCATCTTAATCCTGGCGATATGGGTAATTCGCAAAAAAGATATCAAATCTCCTATCAAAATTAAAATAGAGAAGAAATAAACATTGTATAAAACTCTTTTGTTGTGGATATATATTATTAAGATTAATTATTAACTAGGGCAACACGTCTTTATAATTTGGTAAGTTGGATATCAGTGAAGTTTACATGGATACTAAACATTGTAGAAAATAAAAATAAATAAAAAAAAACTAATATTTCTTATTTTTTCATGTCACAGAGTAGGCAGCCTCCGACACCGGCGTTTTCTCCTTCTAATTCCCGGATGATAACCACCATTGCACTGATAGGTATTCCAGTTACTTTGCTTGCTGTTTCAGAAAATGATTTAACTAATTCTGCTTTCTGATCCTTATTAAGTTTCGGTCCTTCCATGGTAATTACTGGCAAATATCTCACCTCATATTAATTTAATATTATTCATATAACCTTTATCTTAACTATACCATTAATATTTTTATTAAAAATTATTTCCTGTGTGATATCAGGTTTTCATCAGTGATAAGAGTCCAGGCAACACAATTTTATAATTTATTAAGTATCCACTTATCAAATTTTTTTTTGTAATTAATTACTATCCAACAATTTGAACTATTTTTTACTTAATTCACTGAAAAAAGCACGTATATCCCTAACAAAGGTCAGGTACTTCTATTAGCAGGAAAATGGCGACCATGTTCAAACTCTGACCAATATTGAATTTTGTGTTCGGTGTCAACAATTCTTCTGACAAGATTATCTTTACCGATAAACTGCAAATCCAGTAGGTACAATAGAAACTGCTCTCAAATCAATTTAAGAATGTGCTGCCTCAATTATCGATAATCATGGAAGATGAATTTGGGTAGAATCTATGGATTTAAGTACAGATTCATACTTATTTTTTCTATAAAAAATAAATGGTTGAAATTTAGTTTTGCGAGGGTTTTTTATCTTTTTCAAAAATTTCTTGGACTTCTTTAAGATATTTTCTTATAGGTATGTTTTGTGTGCATTTTTCTTCACATTCACC
>PMNN01000097.1 GCA_003161815.1 Methanobacterium sp.
TTCACCTCAGCATAAAAAAAAATTTTTAGTTAGAAATTTGAATTGTAAGGGAAAATTTATCCCTTCTATCTATCTTTTTATTTAGTTTTAATTTAAATATGGGTCATGGGTGAGTGTTTCTTGCTTCTTCTTCCTTAGCTTCCCGTTTGAACTTTTGATTTGTTCCATTAATTATAAAAAAATATCATCCAGATTTAGGGAACTTGAAAAATTTATTTTCATATATAAAAAAATGGGTTTGTTAGAGGAGGAGTATTTTTTTATGTTTTTTCAATGTATACTGATTTGAGGAAGGGCATTTTAATATTGTAAACAGTGAAGGAGTCTTCTTCTCCGTATGCTGCTATGTTATCTCCTATGGAGTATGGTGTTGTTCCTTTGTAGGTGACGAATAGTCTTGTTAAATCATTAGTAGTTTCAGGGGTGTTTAATAACATTTCTGTTACTCCATCATCATTTATAGTCATATTATAGATTTGACCGGTTTCTATAATTTTTTGTCCTTTGTAAGAATCAGGATTTTGCATCATAACTGTTAAATCAATATTCTTACAGGATGCCTTGTAGGAAGCTACTTCACCAATTGGGATTGAATTTAAATAAAAGTAGGAGGAATAATTATTGGAGCGAGATGAATTAATATTCATCTGTGAAACATAGTTATCACTCATGTAATAGTATAATACTGGTGCAATAATCAGTATAGCCACCATGAGTATGATAACATATTTAATTCTATTATTCAAGTTCGATTACCTCATAAAATACTTTTTTTTTAATATCTGAAATAATATTCTTTATCTAAATAATTTATTCATACTTGTAGTGGTAATTATTTTATAGAAAAGATTATTTGGAATAACTATAATATTTCCTTCAGCATACTGCAGGGTAATAGCTTGAATCATTGCTGAACGTTTAGAACTGTTTTTTGCAGCGTCTTTAATAGCGTATCCCATTGATTCAACAGCATCTGCCCGGCTAATGTTATCTACACTTTGTTCCTGTCTCAGGAAACTTATACTATTATTGGTTACCAGGGTACCGTTGATAGTTACCCCACCTATCGAAGTTAAAATTGCATCTACTGCTTGAGGCTTTATGATTACCACTGAATCTGTTTTCAAGCCTTTATCATCCTCCACGATCTCCTGTGCATGTTTTGCGCCAGTAGCTAAGTCAGTATCATATAGGGTATCATGAAGGTAGAGTTGATTGATACCCACATTATGCATTTCGATAGCGGGAGTTGCATTAGGAAGATACAATCCATGAGGATTTATGGGTGTTAAATTGGTTACATCACTATTATTATTCAATTGAACTACGAATTCAAAATCAGCAGCCCCTATACTGGGTTCATGCTCACCCCCGTCATCCACAAGCATAACCAGTATACTATTACCTATATGGGGGTCACTGGTTACATTAATATATAGAAAGGCGGCAGCTGCACTTGTAATACAAACGAGTATGAGTATAACAGCGATAATTAAAACATTTTTTCTGCGCATCAAAATGACCCATAAAATTTTTAAGTCTTATACAATCTTCTAATCATCTTTAAATATATCCTTTCCTGTATAATTTTATATTTTAAACATCAAACATCTAAAATTTATTTTAGAATCGAGCAAAAATTATATTATTTTAAAGTTTCAATTTAGTTATATTAAGAATTGAATTAGTTTATATTGATTAAAAAATTAACTGGAAATATTATTTCTTAATAATCGTAATACTCATATTTAATCGTTATGTAAAAAAAAACTAGATTAAAAACGTTTATATTAGTTAGTAACAAATTTAGGTTTATTAAGGAAGTAATGACCATGATTTATATTTAATAATTTTAAAGGGATCAATCTTTATGAATGATGTATCTTTTATAATTCCAGCCTATAATGAAGAAGAGTCAATTGGTCCGCTTCTTAAAACAATAAAAACGATCTATAAAGATTCTAAAATATTGGTGATAGACAATAATTCGATTGATAAAACTGCAGAGATTGCTTCAAATTTAGGTGTAGAAGTTATTTTTGAAGAAAAACAGGGTAAAGCTCATGCCATGCGTACCGGTTTCAAGCATTCCAATTCTAAATATGTAGTGATGATGGATGCGGATAATACTTATGATCCTGCCGACGCTAAAAAGCTGATTGCACCTCTGAAAAATGGTGAAGTTGATTTAGTATTAGGTAGCCGGCTGAATGGTAACAAAGAAAAAGGAGCAATATCAAAAAGAAATATTATTGGGAATTATATTCTTAGTTTATTGGCAAGCTTATTTTATCATCCGGTTTCAGATGTTTGCACAGGTTATTGGGCATTTAACTATAAAGTAATAGATTATTTGCGTGATATAGGATTAGAATGTTCTGGCTTTGAAATGGAAGCGGAAATGTTTGCTAAAATATCTAAAGGCAAATTTAGAATATCTGAAATCCCAATAACTTACAAAACACGATTGGATAAGCCAAAATTAAAATCATTTTCTGATGGATTTAAGATTTTCAAAACGTTATTAAAACACAAATTTGTATTATTATTTGATGAGCTATAATAGGGATTATTTTTTTTTAGTAGCTGAATATTAATTAATCACTTTACTGTGCAAATACAGGCATCTGATACGTAAATCTTCACTTATCGTTCTGATTTATATATTCCTTGGTGAATATGGAAGTAATCATATTTTGAGAAGTCTTCTGGTTTAAAATTAAATTATTCAAACCTTCCCCATTTTCAAGAAAAATTAGAATCAACAAAAAATATAATATTAAACTTAAAAAATATTAATATTAATCTCAAGGTTTAGGGAATGAATGTATTTTCCACGAGGAATAAATGGGCCCTTTCATTTTTTATTTCTAAAAAAAATTTATAATCTGGAATATATTTTATTCCTTTATTATTTCATGGTTAGTCTGGTTATTAGTGTTAAGATTAGATAAACCGTTGCTACTATTACACCTATCATCAGTACTATTAAAACGAATTTTAAACCGTAGGTGATGAGTATCTGGTTAAATGTGAAGGGGAATACGGTGTATAGGCTGTAAATCACTAGGAATCCTAGAATGTTAATTATTATTTGTAGGGAGTCGCGAAGCCATTTGGGATGATAAATTATGTAAAGTATGTTGACGATTATGGTAAATCCTAGAGCTAGGTTTATTATCGGTAGAACATTCTGGAAATTGGTGGTTATGAAATTGATATGCCAGTTTAATAGATTGTTGAAGATGTAGAGGAATATTAGGTTAACTATAATAGCGATGATAAATTCGGATGTATGAACTTGTTTTTCATCTTTTATTGATTTTTTAATTTTATCCATTAAATTCAGATTATCCAAATATAATCCTCCATATAATTAAATGAATTTTTATGTATTTTCGAGGTATACGGATTTAATGAAGGGCATTTTTATTTGATAAACTGTGAATGAGTCTTCTTCCTCGTAAGCTGCAATGTAATCTCCTGAGACATAAGAAACTTTTCCTTTATAGGTGAAACGAATAGTCTAGTGAAGTTTCTATTAGTTTCTAATTATAATTACATCTTTATATTTATATCGTAAGTTCCAGGACTCCCATAAGTTCAATGTTTTTTTATCCTGTTAATTTTTTCAACCTACGGTGGTGATTAATTTATAGAAAAGCTTATTGGGGATAATTATGATATTTCATTGAGTGTATTGAATTATTGTTATTTTAACGCGTTTTTATAGCGTTTCACATTGATTCAAGAGCATATGCCCGATATTTCATAAAAAAAAGAAAAAAATTAAGTATTTTTATTAACGGTTTTGAATTTAAATGTATAAGTCGCTGATAAGTTGTTACCAGCCATGTATTTGATTGCTGCTTCAGGTATGGTGACCTGAGACTAAGTGTACTCAGTTTTTTGAAGCGTAGATCCACTTTTGGGTGAACGTTGAGATGTACATTGTTTTGCCGGNNGTTGCCGGAGATAGGTTTGGTAATTGTTTAAGTAGGTGCTTGCTAGGATATTCTCACTGAATTTAATGGTTATAGTTACTGTTTTGCTAATTGTTGGTTATTTAGCGTAATAATAATATTTAAGCTAATGGTATGTCCTAAAATTCAATAAAAGTGTATTCGTCAAGATATTTATTTTTCACCTCAGCCCTTCGGTATAAAACAACATTTCTATATTATGTATTGAAACATATTATTTATCCGTCTAATGATAGATTTAATAGGGAGATATTCATGGCTCAAAAAGAAGCAATTATAATTGGTGCAGGTCCTGCGGGGTTAACAGCAGCCTATGAGTTATTAGATAAAACAGACATTAAACCTATTATTTATGATAATAATTATTACGTTGGTGGTATAGCTAAAACTATCAACCATAATGGCAATCGAATGGACATGGGAGTCCATAGATTCTTTTCTAAATCTGAAAAAGTTAAAAAATGGTGGCTTAATATCATACCATTACAGGGTGCACTTGCAAGAGATGATAAAAAACTTAACAGGGAAATTCCACTGCAAAAACAATATTATAAAAGAGGTATTGGCTCTAAAAACCTGAAAAAATTCAAATCACCTGATCCCGAAAAAAACGATATGACAATGCTTAATCGTTATCGTTTAACCAGAATTCTTTTCCAAGAAAAGTTCTTTGATTATCCTATATCATTTAATTACTCCACTATATTAAATATTGGAATTTTAAATGGATTTAAAATAATTTCTAGTTATCTTAAAACATCTTTAAAACCAATTAAAGAAGAAAAATCATTAGAAGATTTCTTTATAAACAGATTTGGACGTGAACTTTATCTAACATTTTTCAAAGACTATACTGAAAAAGTTTGGGGAGTGCCTTGCACGGAAATAAAGCCCGATTGGGGGATTCAAAGGACTAAAGGACTTTCAATTAAAAAGGCAATTTTACATAGCTTGAAAAAGACGATTTCAATCTCTTCTTCACAAGATCCAAAAAAAGTGGAAACTAGTTTAATTGAGACTTATATGTATCCCAAATATGGTGCTGGACAAATATGGTGTGAGGTAGCAAGAATCATAAAAGAAAATGGAGGTGAAATAAATCTTGCTCATGAAGTTATAGGAATAAAAAATCTTGACAACTTAATTTCAGAGACTATAGTGAAAGATTTAATAACAGGAGATCTTAAAACCATAAAAGGAGATTATTTCTTCTCAAGCATGCCCATCAAAGATTTAATACACTCTATAACGGGACACGTTCCTCTTAAAGTTAAAGAAGTGGCTAATGGTTTAAAATATCGAGATTTTATTACTATGGGATTACTTTTGAAAGATTTAAAACTTAAGAATAAAACCAAAATTAAAACACTTAATAATATGATTCCTGATTCATGGTTATATATACAGGAAAGAGATGTAAAAATGGGTAGGATTAGTATAATCACTAATTTCAGCCCTTATATGGTAAAAGATGATAATAGTGTTTGGATAGCTTTGGAATATTTTTGTAGTGAATGTGATTATCTTTGGAATATGTCTGAAAAAGAATTTAAAGATTTTGCCATTGAAGAACTTGTAAAAATGAATAT
>PMNN01000228.1 GCA_003161815.1 Methanobacterium sp.
TCCCGCCATCATGGCACTTAAAATAGCTCCAAAAAGGACTACTCTATGCATTCCGGTGGTGAAGTTGTAAGCAGCTAAGTTGAACAGCTGACTCTGCTGGAGAAGTTCAGGAGAAATCGCGGTATGCAGTAAGATTCCTGCAAAGCATACTGCAAATACCATTCCTAGATTTCTAGTGGTGACTATAATACTCGATGTAACCCCACTTTCCGCAGATGGAGCGTTTGAAATAAGTGCTCTGTTTATAGGTGATTGGAAAAGTGCTGCACCCACTCCTAAAAGAGCTAATCTCCATAGAACGTCTTGCACAGTTGAAAAAATGTTAAGTTGGGTGAGAGATAATAAAGCCAAAGCAGATATGATTGATCCTATAAATGCCAGGCTTCTTGAGCCAAATTTATCGGATAGCATTCCACTTATAGGTGCTAAGAACATCATTATAATTGGAGATGTAGTTAGGACAAGTCCTGTGAAACTTGCTTGGAGATGAAGGACTTTCTGCAGGTAAAAGGGCATGATAAAGAATATCATATACATACATATGTAATTGAAGTGCAAACTCACGTCAAATGCTGAGAAAATTTTATTTCTGAAAATTTTCAGGTTTAGTAGTGGATTCGTTACATGTAACTCGTTCCAGATGAATAATATCAGTGTAACGATGCTGAAAACTGCGATTGATATCGCTGTGGTATTCACTCCACCCTCTATGTAATTAAGTAAATAAACTATTGAGAAAAGACATGAAAATTGTAATATAGTTCCGGGGATATCCCATTTAACTTGACTTCTTTCGCTTCTTTCTAATACCTGGTAACATGTTATGAAACTTATAATTGCAATGGGAACATTTATTAGGAAGATGAACCTCCATCCCAATGCACCTTCTATAATTCCACCGATTGCAGGGCCCAGAGCTAAACCTGCAGCTATAGCAACAGAGTAAATACCAAGAGATTTTCCTAGCTGATGTTTGGGAAATGAATTTTTTACTATTCCCAGAGATACTGCAAGCATCATGGCTGCTGTTATGCCTTGCATGCCCCTGAATATTTCAAGCGCTGTAAGGGAAGAAGCTGTACTGCAGAGAATTGATGTAAATGCAAAACCTGCTAATCCTATAAGGTAGACTCTTTCATGGCCTATGAAGTCGCCGAACCGCCCGAAGAATAAGACCATGCCTAACAGAGTTATAAGATAAGCTGTTAACACCCATTCTGCTGAGGTTATGCCTGCACCGAAAAAGGTTGCTATGGTTGGAAGTGAAACATTAACTATACTTGCATTTATTGGCACCATAATAGTGCCTATTGATATTGCGAATAAAATCTGCCATTTTTTACTGAATGGATCCTCCAAAATTACACCTCGAGGTTAAAAAAAATAACACAAAAAATCTTATATTTGTTTATAAAAAAACTTTAAAAAAAGTCTTTAATCCAAAAAGCGAATAATATATTTAGAGTTTTAATTGGATGAAAATAAAAACCTAAATACAAGAGATTAAAGTTCCATTATTATCATACTTTTGCGTTTTTAAATGTATTGGAACCTTAAATTTATTATAAAATCAAAATTCAAACCTATTTCAAATATTCACGTCCATCTAAAATTCAAATTATATTTTTAAGTAAGTGAAATTAGTACACATTTGGCAATTATTAGTATGTTAAATAGATTGAATTGTGTCCTATATAAACGTTTAGAACATATAATGTGAAATAATTATCCATAATTTAGAATTATTATTCAATATCAGATATAATATAACAATTTCTGAAGATTTTTTATAGGATAAGACAAATAAAAACCATATATTAATTTATCTTCTCTAAAGGAGGATTAATTCATGAACTTTAATTTTAAAACAAATGAAAAAGGAAATTTAAGCATCGGTGGAGCAGATGCTTTAGAGCTTGTAAAGGAATACGGCACTCCCCTTTACGTAGTAGACGAAGAACGGATAAGAAATAATTATAAAAGACTATATAATACATTCTCCAGTAAATACGCTAATTTTAAGATATACTACGCATGCAAAGCCAACACCAATCTGTCGGTGATGAAAATCTTGAAAGATGAAGGAAGCAGCATCGACGCTGTATCCCCAGGAGAGATTTACATTGCTTTACTTGTCGGTTTTAAACCAGAAAAAATACTTTATACTGGAAATAATGTTACCAACGAGGAATTAGAATTCGCCTTATCGTCAGGAGTAAGGATAAATCTGGATTCACTTTCCCAACTAGAAAAACTCTCCAAACTACCAGATACAGATGGTAAAGAAATATCCTTCAGAATCAATCCCAAAGTTGGTGCCGGACACCATGATCATTGTATAACTGGTGGAGATCTCAGTAAATTTGGAATTATGGAGGAAGAAGCAGTTCATGCCTATCAAAAAGCTGTAGATCTGGGTTTCAATCCGGTGGGAATACATACTCATATTGGATCTGGGATATTGGATCCTGAACCTTTTAAATTGGCTGTACATACCCTGATGGATGTGGCTGGAAGAGTGTATCGTGAAGCTGGAGTGGAATTTGAATTCATAGACTTTGGAGGTGGCATTGGAATCCCCTACGAGCCACATGAATCAATATTAAACTTGGAAATGTTCTCACAGGAGATTATCGACCTCTTAAAGGAAAAGCTGTACGAATACAATATGGGAAATCCCGCCATGTATTTGGAGCCCGGACGTTACATCGTAGGTGATGCATCTTACCTATTAACCCGGATTAACACTATTAAACAAAGTTATCGTAAATTTGCAGGAGTAGATGCTGGTTTTAACACACTATTACGACCTACCATGTATGACTCCTATCATCATATTGTTTTAGCCAGCAAACCGAATGCTAAACCCACCCAAAAGATAGATATTGCAGGTAATATATGTGAATCAGGGGATCTATTCGCTCGGGACAGACCTATACCAGATATAGAAGAAGGAAACTTACTAGCGATCCTTAATGCGGGTGCCTACGGTTTTTCCATGTCTAGCCAGTATAATTCCCGTCCCCGGGCAGCCGAGATATTAGTACATAAGGGAAGATCAGAAGTGATCCGGGAGAGAGAAGCCTTCGCTGATTTACTTTCTAAACAAAACATGCCTGAGAGGCTTCTAAAATGAATATAACACTGAAATTTTCTAAAATGCATGGACTCGGGAATGACTACGTGATAATCAACGAATTTGAGAAAATAATAATCCCTGAAGATAAAAAAAGCACCCTGGCCAAAGAATTATGCAGAAGAGGATTCTCGGTGGGTGCAGATGGCGTGATTTTCGTGGCTCCAGCCACACAAACTGAAGCAGATGTCAGATTCCGCGTATTCAATGCTGATGGCAGTGAAGCCGAGATGTGTGGTAACGGGATCCGATGTTTCGCGAAGTTCGTCTATGATAATTCTATCATCTCAAGTAAAAAATTGAGCGTAGAAACTTTGGCTGGGATAAAAGAAATAGAATTAAATTTGGAAAATGGAGAAGTGAAATTTATAGAGGTTGATATGGGTATATCAACTTTTAATACTGATGAAGTTCCCATGAAAAGTGATTTGAAATTTTTTATTAATAAAGAATTGTTGGTGGAAGGAAATCCCTTGAGAATGACCGTTCTTAATATTGGTAATCCCCACGCTGTTATATTCACTCCGAATCTGGGCAGTGTAATCTTGGATGAGATAGGACCTCTTATTGAAAATCATAAGTCATTTCCGGATAGAATTAACGTGCATTTTGTGAATATTTTGGATATGGATGAAATAGAGATGATTACTTGGGAGCGGGGAAGTGGTGTAACCCTAGCCTGCGGTACGGGAGCCACCTCATCTGTATTAGCTGGTTATCGACTGGGTCTACTTGATGATCAGGTTTTAGTCCATTTACCTGGAGGAAAACTGCGTGTTACAGTATATCAGAAATATGAAGAATTAGGAGCTTTTATTAGAGGTAATGCTGAGCTGGTTTTTAAGGGTGAAATGGAACTAGACATATGATAATTGGGTTAAGAATTCTAAATTTTTTTTATGCGCCATGAATTCTGCTTATCTGAGCGTTGATGGTTTTATAATTATTAAGTTTATCTCTTAAAACTACTGCATTATTATGTTGTTCATCTTCAGCATTGTATATTATGGTAACGTTCTTATTTTTCTGTTCTATCTCTTTTATCAGCTTCATGAGTGTTTTTTTATTTTTTAATTCTTGAAGATACTTCTTTTGGAATTCTGGCCATTGATTCATGTCTTTGGCAAACCATTTTCTGAGATTGTTACTAGGTGCTAATTCTTTTAACCATAAATCTATGTGAGAGTTTCCCTTAGAAATGCCATGAGGCCATAAATTATCCACAAGAATGCGGAAACCATCTTCTTTAGCTACAGGTTCGTAGATTCTTTTGATTTTGATCATGCTAATCCTTAATATAATTCTGATTTGTCTAAGATTAATTTAGCGTTTTTATGTTAAAAAAAAAATAAGTATCTAATGAATTTTTTCACCAAAAATTTATTCTTCTTTTTTAAAATAATTAATTTAATACATTTTTTTTTATTGTTTTTAGGGATTTTTAAACAAGCAAGCTTATATAGTTCAATAATTCAGAATTGAAAATAACGATTATAAAAAGTTAATAAGTATGAGATACTTCTCATTCACCAAATTAAAGTTAATTTGGAAGGTGATTCAAATGACCAGCAAAGACGTGGAAATATTTTACAATCAGGCTATGAAGTTATTAAAGAAGGGTGAATTTAAAAAATCTTTAGAGTTATTAGATAGGGCATTGTACATTGATAGTAAGTTTATTCCAGCTTGGAACAATAAAGGAGTGGTGCACATAGAACTGGAAGAATATTCTCAAGCTCTGGATTGCTTTGACCAACTTACATTCCTAGATATGACTGATAATTTAACTTGGTATAATAAAGGATATGTTCTGTTATTATTAGAAAGATATCAGGAATCTGTGAAAACCTTTGACTTTTTCCTAGCTAAGTATGATAAAAAGGATGATTACTATAAATACGCCCTATACTTACAAGCTAAAGGCAATTACAAACTTAAAGAGTATGATAAAAGCCTGAAACTCCTAAAAGATGCATTAAATAGTGATAAATCCTTCAGCGAAGCTAAAGAGCTTCAATCTCTAGTTTTAAAGGATATGAATGAAAATAAATAAAAAAAAGTTCTTTTTTTAGGAATCTATTCATTAAATAGAACCTTTTTAAGTTCCCGAACGTTTAATGTAAGGAATGGCTCTGACTTAGAGTCTGCCAGTATTTTAAACTGCTCCAAATTAGTTTTCATATAGATATCATTCAATAAATTCTGAAGTTCCGGGATAGGCATTTCTATAATTCTCCTTATTATTAACCTGTCTTCATCTGTCAGTTGACTCTTATACTTTTCTATTTGACTTTCAAATGATTCTACTGCATTCATATCTTTAGACACGTATACATTTATTAGGAATGGAGGAGCTCGCTCCACTATACTTAGTACTTCCTTAATATAATCCTCTTTAATTTCTAATTCTAATGATTCATTCAAATATTNNCACGTTCTTTCCTGCCACTACCATAAACCATAGACGCAAGCACTGCACTCACTAAAATTCCAAAGAATGCGTAAAGTTGATGTTGAGGAATGGATGTAAGAGGATATCCAGAAATATAAAATATAACGTATATGAATAAAACGCTTCCTAATAGAAATGTTAAAACTGCTAAGATAATCGCGATTATTTTATTTTTGAACAATTCATTCACCTAGATTTATAATTTGATATATAGTATTCAAAATACTTTATTAAATCCCTTTTTTAATTCTATGGATTTGCAAACTCTTATTATATTTTAGAATTATATAGTTATATCAGGGATTAAAAATGGATATGACTGAAGAACAAATAAACAAGCTTATTAACAAGTTAAATGATGAAGACTATGATGTTCGTAAGAATGTAGAAGATATTCTAATTAAATTAGGTAATCAATCTATAGGACCTATTATTAAAGCTTTAGATCATGATAATCCTGAAATTCAGATGGAATCAGCTAGAATTTTAGGAAAAATGGGTAATGAAAAGGCTTTAAATGCCCTTATAGAAGCTTTAAAGGATGGAAATCCTGAGTTCAGAAGAGAGGTGTCATTAGCCATTAGTAAAATAGTAGATAAGGATCCTTAAAAAAAAATGTTAGTAAATTAAAATATTTAAAAATTCTCTGTTAAAGTTTACTTAAAAAAAATAGGATATTTATTTATGAACTATCCTTTAATGATTTAGTCTCTTGTATGCATTCTCTTCTTAATTTCAATAGCTCTTTTCTTTTATTTTTAATGTCTTCCACATTATGTATGATCTCAGGTAACTTAGCCTGTACACAGCGAACAACATCTTCATTATGAATCCAATTACATCCTTCACAACTCCACACTCCCTTCTCCTTTATCCAAAAACCACCAGTGGAGGGTTCGCCACATGGATAAAAAGGACAATAACAAAAAGTACAACTTTGAGGATGTACATGGCATGGATAATATTCACAATTCAAATTAGGGCCTTCAACGGTTTCCCCTGCCAGATACTTCTCATAAAATTCAGAGGCCAAGGGATGCATTGTGGACGGTACTACATAGCCTCGGGGAGTTAACATTCTCCCCTCTTCAAAGTAAGTCATACTATTTCCCACAATGAGTATGGTGGACATATCAACCTCTTCACTTGAGAGTTCTTCTAATGTTGTTGTACGAACAATAACTTCATCATTTTTGCTTTTCACCAAACCTACAGGTGTGTTAGGTCGGTGCGTTTCCAATAATATTCGGTGGGCTTCTTCGAAGGGCTTTTTACGAGTTTTACTTAAAGGATTATAGAATGCAATTACAAAGTCTCCTTCCGAAGCGGATGTAATTTTACGCTTAATTTCTGAAAGAGGAATTAGTAAGTCGCTTAAACTAATCACTGCGAAATCATGGAGTGGTGCACCTAAAAGAGCGGCTGCAAAGTTTACTGCTGTCACTCCCGGTATAACTTTCACTTCTACGCCATTATATTTGCCTAAGATTTGGAAAAGCACATTTGCCATGCCAAATACTCCAGGATCACCACTAGAAATCAATGCTACATTCTTACCGGCTCGGCTATTTTCGATAGCTAATTCAGCACGCTCTATTTCATGGCCCATTCCCTTGACTAGGATTTCTTTTCCCTCAACTAAGTCTTCGATATACTTAAAGTAACCCTTGTAAGTAATTACAACCTCTGCATCTTTAAGGGCATTTAACGCTCGTAGAGTCATGTCCTGTCGAGATGGACCAATCCCAATTATATTGATCATACTATCTTCAACCTTCATTATAGAAAATTAAAAAAAATTCCTTTCTTAATGTGATTTTATTTAGTTTTAACTAGTGTTTCCTGCGTTGCTATATAATTCACGAACGGTTGTAATAATTATACTATTAACGTCTATTGTTACTCCATCACTTCCAGTTTTCCCTATTGCAGTAGCTGTAATGCTGTAAGTTTGATTGGGTCTAATAATTATACTGCCATTTGTGACGTTAGCACCGGTTGTGGTTGTTTTATATCCCATTACAGTTAAAGTAATGTTGATTTCATCATTAGATGTGCTCTCATTTGTATGAGCTGAGAGTGTTTGTAAATTTATACCATCTAACCCTGACTTACTTTGTAATGCAGAAGCCACGTCATCCGGGTTCAGCACCGTCACTGTCGTCTGTTTACTAGAACTATGATGTATAAAGCCTAAGAGAGACGATATCCCATCCAATTGAGAAGTTAGGAGTTTGTTTATTTGAGGAGGCTGGCCCGTTACTATAGTATCGGAAAGTATAAGCCCTGCTTCAAAAAATACTCCACACAATATTATAAAAAATATACCTGTAACTATTTTAGACAATTTTAATATACCACCTTTTTAACTGTATTTAGAAATAAAAGTTATGAATTTTAAATCTTTTATTTAGATTAGATTAACTATTATAATTATGACTATAAATATATCTTCATAACAAATGCCTCAAGCTTTTTTAAGGGATGCTAAATGTACGATAATATTATAACTAAATTCATTGATGCCAATATTTTATTGAATGATACGGCTTACCAGAAAATAAAAACCTATGAAGACTCTTTCAAATTATCAAAATCAATCATAGAGGATCTAGCTCCTTCACATGAGGATTTATTGATTTTAACTGGAGAAATCATAGATCAATATATAGAAAGTGATAAAACAGATTTGAACATACCTACTGTAGAAAACCATGTTCAAAAAAATAAATCTCCACCTCAAAGTAAGTTAGTTTCATCTCTTCCATTTGATTTTCAAGTACTGAAGGATGCTAGTAGAAAATCTTATACAAATGGAGAAATAAAGGATTTTTCAGCTTATTTCGGAAGTAGATACCATAAGTTGAAAGATATATTACAACGGAAAAAAGAATTAAAAAGTCCTCAAACTATGCGCGAAGCCGAAAACATGCAGGATTTGGTGAAAGTAATCGGCATGGTTAATGATGTAAGGACCACTAAAAATAATCATAAATTATTTGAGATAGAGGATGAAACTGGTATCGCAAATGTGCTGGTGCATAAGGATAATCAATCACTTTTCGAGAAGGCAGAAATGGTTGTTAAAGATGAGGTATTAGGAGTTGTAGGCTCTCGTAAAGGAAGTTTGTTGATAGCTTCTCAATTAATTAATCCTGGAATTCCCCGTATCGATGAAAAAAGCATGGATTTTTCCACAGTTTTCCTATCAGACACGCATATTGGAAGTTCTACCTTCTTAGAAGATGCTTTTCTAAATTTTATTAAGTGGATTAATGGTGATCATGGTGATAAGGAACAAGAAAAAATAGCAAATGATGTGCGCTATCTGATTGTGGCTGGAGATATTGTAGATGGTATAGGAGTTTACCCCAATCAGGATAAGGAATTAGTTATAAAAGATATATACGAGCAGTATGAGGAGGCTGCCCGGCTTTTTGGAGAGATTGATGGAGTTCAAATCATTATTGCTCCAGGAAATCACGACGCAAGTCGTTTAGCTGAGCCTCAACCATCCATTCCGGAAGAATATGCAAAAGATCTTTATAATCTAAAAAATGTGGCTTTTGTAAGTAATCCTGCATTAATTAGCTTAGAAGACATTAACGTTCTTATTTATCATGGTCGAAGCTTTGATGATTTTGCGATGACGGTTAAGGGAATGAGTCACCAAGAATCTGACATTATAATGAGAGAATTGCTTGAGAAAAGACATTTAGCCCCTATTTATGGGGAGAGAACACCGTTAGCTAGTGAATTTGAAGATCATCTAGTGATAGAAGACGTGCCTGATGTTTTTCACACTGGACATGTACACATAAATGCATACAAGAAGTATAAAGGTATTCATCTTATTAATAGTGGTACTTTTCAGTCTCAAACTGAATTCCAGAAAATTTATAATATCATTCCCACTTGCGCCCAGGTGCCAGTATTAAATCAGGGTAGTATGAAGCTTTTAAAATTCACTTAAAAACATTGAATAATTTTTTTTTTAGGAAGTGAAAAAATTTTTGTAGACTCTAAAGCCCAGTTTGTTAAAATAGCACGTCAAATTTATCAAAACGGGTTGACACCAGGTAAATCTGGAAATATAAGTACTAAAATATCATATAAAAATCGTAATAATATTCTTATAACTCCGAGTGGTGTTTCACTCAAACATATTAATTTGAAAAATGTTATAGTAGTAGATGAAGAAGGAAATAAATTAGAAGGTCATGGTAAACCCTCTTCTGAGCTGTTTATGCACTTAGAGATTTACAAAAAAAGAGTGGAAGTGAATGGAATTGTGCATACTCATTCACCTTACGCAACGGGATTCTCATTTTCAGGGGAAAAAATCCCTCATTTAGAGGGTTTTGGGAAAATTAAAAACCCAAATTTAAATGAAGTTGATTACGCCCCGCCGGGAAGTATGGAACTTGCTAAAATAGTTTCTAATAGTCTAGAAAAAGAAGAAGTGTTAATCCTTAAAAATCATGGAGTAATTGCTATAGGTATAGATTTAGATGAAGCTGCTATTTTAGCTGAATTTGTGGAAAGTAGTGCAAAAACAAGTTTTGTTGCTCGTATTCTTAGTCGCGAACCGATTCTAACTCACTTAATGCATTCCAGATAAGTGTACGAGCGTGGATGGGAATGTTGGGGTCATTGCTAATTTCATCGAGTATTGATATAACTGTACTGGCCCTTATAGTAGGTTCTTGATCTTCTTTTGATAAAATATCCCTTGATTTTTCAGCTGCCCTCCTAATATTTCGGGGAACACTGGTGTCTTCCATTATATGTTGTAATATTTGATTACAACGATCAAATATATCTTGATTCATAATTTAACCTCCATATAAATCTAACTTTAAGTGAATAAGCTATTTGAAATATTCAGTTTCCTGATATCATATTTAAAAAAACTTTTGCTTATTACATCAAATATAGATTTAACTTCATTTAAAGTTTTTCTGATTCAATTTACTAAAAGCGAATCAGAATGAATAATTAGCAAGTTTAAGGATGATTAGCAACAGCAACAGCAACAGTGACTCTATTTATAGCTTTTTTTCTAAATATAAGTTTGGCATCCCTACCAGCACTTAGTAATGCTGCTGGTTCTGATACGCCAGATACACCGAAAACTTTCATTACCCATACTGATTCAGAGCATTGAGAATCTTTAAATTTCCTTAATTCATCTAATGAAACAATTTCTAATGGTACACCCAACTCTTTCGCTACTTCCAATAAACCTTTCTCATCTTTTTTAGGATCTGCTGTGGCTAAAGCATCGATTCTAAGTATTGGAAGTCTTAGAGCATTGAAAACTTCATCCAGGGCTAATAAAATATCTTTTTTAGATATACCTTTACGAGCCCCTAAACCGACCACCAGTCTCATAGGGGTGAGAGTAATTACCGTATCATTATAATATGCTGCTATTTTACTAAATGTTGATGGAATTTTACGATAAGATTCTTTCACTAATTTATCTTCATATATGAATTCGAATTGGGGCGGTAACGCTAATTCAACAATTTTACCTTCCAATAATGCTTTATTTATAAGTCTTATTTTCGATGGATTATTAATATTCAGGCGATATTTACGGGCTAGAGTGTCTATACCAATCTTTCCTATTACATCAGTTGCAGTAGTGATGACAGAATCTGCACCTAAATGTTCAGCTATTTTAAGATTATAATCATTCCCACCACCTATATGACCGGATAAAAGAGTTATAACGTGTTTCGCCTTTTCATCCATAACTAAAATTGCCGGATCTTTGGTTTTATCTCTTAAAAGGGAACAAACATTACGAATCATTATCCCAGAAGCCATAATACCTAATATACAGTCATATTGAAAGAAAATTTTTTCTAGAGTGACTTTTACATTTTTGTGGAAGAGATCAATCCTTAAAACCGTGTGATCATTCTCAAAAATTTGAGCTATCTGCTTAGCTACTTTTTGGCCCTGTAAAGTAAGGCTTATTATTGCTAATTTCATTCGATTTTACCATTTTTTAATTTAAATCTGTTTACCATTTACATTTAATAAATAAATAATTGAGTCTTCATTTGTAAATTATTTATTAAATATCTATAAAATTTAATAATTACTTATATACATGATTACTGCAAAAGTTATGAATGATAAAACTAGGAATAATATGATAGTCACTTTTGAAAGCAATAATGCTTGATCTATCTTATCTACATTAAGAGAATTTATGCTTTCACCTAAGGTATAGTAACCTTTTTTTTTTAACTGAATTCCTAATGCTCCTGCAGCGGCGGCCATAGGATAGCCAGAATTAGGGCTTGGAGTTTTATTAGCGTCTTTCATCATAGTCTGATAAGATCTTCTCCAGTTAAGACCGATGAATACTGCTGAAAACACAATAAGTAATCCGGTGAGCCGTGCTGGCAAAAAATTAGCCATATCATCCAGACGAGCTGGGAACCACCCTATATTTATGTTTTCCTTGTTTTTATATCCCACCATAGCATCCAAAGTGTTGACAACTCGATAAGCTACTCCCCCTAATACTCCTAAAAAGAAAGTGTAAAAAAGAGGAGAAACCACTGAGTCTGTAATATTCTCGGTGAGAGTTTCTATTGTAGCTGAAATTAATTCCTCTTTAGATAGAATAGTAGAATCTCGACTTACTAAATAGGAAATAGATAGACGAGCTTGATTAATATCGGTTTTAATGTCTATCTTTACTTTTTGAATAGAGTTTAAAAGCTCTTTAATAGCAAAAGTAGTGAATAATATGATAGCAGATATTATTATATATATTAACAAGTATGCTTGGGCTGATTGAATAATGAAATATGTGGGAATAATAAATAAAGTTAATAATAGAAAGGTTAAATAAAATCCTGATGTTCTACTTTGATATTTTACTAGATGAGGCTTTAAAAAATCGATGATTTTCCCCATATACACTACTGGATGTATAAACGATGGTGGTTCTCCCCAGACAAGATCTAAAAGTAAAGAAAATATAATGATGAGTAAAAGATCCATGTAAATCATTAAATTAATCACCTAATAATTTTTCTATTTAATTAGCTTTTTTATCTACTTTGAACAAATATTAAAACATTTGAGTTCATAAATCTATCTTAAAAAAAAAACTATAAACGGACTATAAAATTCAAATAATTTTGCAAAAATTTAACACAAATATTAAAATTAACTTTAAACCAAAACAGATTAAAAATCTCAAAACAAGTAAAAATAAGAATCTATGAATCTTTTAATATAAATCAAATCCGAGAACCCATGTATATTATTTTTTAATCCCAAAGAAAAGATATAGTTAAATTATTAAATTAAGTAAAGTAATTTAAACATGATAACATAGAATTTCAACATAGTTAAAAACAAAAATGATAATAAAAAAGGAATTAATTGAAATGGTGATTTTATATGACTAAAGAAATTGAAGACAATGTGCAAAAATGGCTTTCTGACGTTGGAGTATTCCGTCAGAAAGTTCCAGATGACAACACAAACTTCCATTTTATGATTAATTATCCTGAAGACAATGTAATGGATGTTATGCAGCCTAAACAAAGTTCAGATCTGGTAGTAATTGGATGCGCCACTAATGTGAGTGTAGAACATTTGACTGAAATGAGGAACTTATCCCCCAAAAAAAGAGAAGATTTTATATGGGATTTGAGATTTATGATTAATACTTTAGGAGTAGATTTCCAGTTACAACATCCAGACAATATTCTAGAGAATTTTTTAGTTACAGCTGAGATATTCGAGGATGGTCTCAGTAAGAATAAATTAATTTCCACTTTAAAAACTGTTTTCCGAGCAAAAATCATGTGTGTATGGAAAATACAACGAAAATTTGGATATTCAGAGGATGGGAAAAGTAATACTTCTGATAGTATGTATGTATAGTAATTATATTTTTATTTTTTATTGAAAAATATTGTAATATTCTACGTTTTATAAAAATTTTGGAATTAGTGATGCTAATTTTTAATAACTAATAGTAAATTGGCAGTGAGACGTGCATTTCAAGTGTAAACTTTTACTCATGATTAATGATCTGTGATGGAAAAGATGAATTTCAAGTGTAAATTTTTATG
>PMNN01000261.1 GCA_003161815.1 Methanobacterium sp.
TTAGACATACACTTCAAGTGTAATTAATATCACGTAATGTGATATTACTTAGAAAGTTTTGGTGGTATTTTTAGGTGAGGAAAAGGCTTTATGAATTGGAGTGTAATGCTTGTGGGCATGTTCAGGTGGATACTAATATCTGGATGCATTGTTTAGTAACAGGCTGTAATGGATTGTATGTTATAGTTGAGGATTACCCTGCAGGCTTTTAAAATACTTTTTAAAATTTTTTTTTATTTTCCATTTTTTTTATTACTATTTTTATCATAAATGATTTGAAATTTTTTCCCATTTTTTTGAAAGTTTAGGTTTGCCAAAAGCTTTATATGGTATAGTTTCATTAGTATTGATCAAAGAAAAGTTTAGGTGATCCTAAATGTCAAGTATTGAAAAATCCACCCCAAAAAAGATCACACCCAGCATCCAGGAATACCTGGAAACCATATACAAACTCAGCCATAACGGAGAACGAGTTAAAACCACTAAAATATCGAAAAACCTGGAAATATCCCCGGGAAGCGTTACACAAATGATTAAAAAACTAGAAGAATTAGGTTACGTGAATTACTCTCAATACAAAGGAGTTAAACTAACCAAAACTGGTCTTAAAGAAGCTAAAAAAGTCACCCGGAAACATAGATTACTGGAGAGATTCCTCCGTGACATCTTAAAACTTAAAGATAATATTATACATGAGCAAGCCTGTGAGATGGAACACTCCTTATCAGATGAAGCAGAAAGAGCCATGTGCCAAGTACTGGAACATCCGGATAAATGCCCTGGTGAAAGCCTCATACCCGCCTGTGATTTTCCCTTTAAAAGTTGTGAAGAATGCATGACGCACCGATCAGAGGAAGTGAGTGAAGTTGGTAAGCGTAACGAGAACTTAATCCCGATAATGGAACTCAAAAAAAACCAGGAAGGTAAAATATCATTCATAAGAGGCGATTATAAGGTTATTAGAAGATTATTAGATATGGGAATTACCATAGGGGCTATGATAAACGTTATAAAAGTCGCACCTTTAAGCGGACCGGTAGAAGTTGCAATTAGAGGTTCAAAACTCGCTATTGGACGAGATATAGCATGCAACGTGTTTGTAGAAATTGAAGAATAAAAAAAATAATTCTTTCATAATGATACGGGGAGAAGTAATAATCAAATGAATACTAATAACACAGAACCCCTAGTTAATAATAATGAAAATTTAACTATTGCCTTGGCTGGTAATGCTAATGTCGGTAAAAGTGTAATATTCAATGAATTAACCGGTTCTAATCAAATCATCGGAAATTGGCCGGGTAAAACAATTGAAAGAGCAGAAGGTAAACTTCACTTTGAAGGCCAAGACATCCGAGTAATAGACTTACCAGGCATATACTCATTCTCCACTTACTCACTAGAGGAAATAGTCTCCAGAGAATACATTGCATTCGAAAAACCGGATGTAGTAATTAACGTGGTCGATGCAGCGGTTTTAGAACGTAACCTATTCTTTACTTTACAATTACTGGAAATGGAAGTACCGCTAGTAATCTGCGTAAATCAAGTGGACATCGCTAAACAAAAAGGCATAATCATTGATACCGAAAAACTCGAGGCTGCATTGGGAGTGCCAGTGGTAGCAACCATCGCTATAAGGGGTGAAGGTTTACATGAATTAGTGGAAATCGCCACAAAAATTGCACACGTTAAACCGAAGCCATCCATTATCGAGTATGGTGGTGAAGTTGAAAACCGTATTAAAATAATATGTCAACGAATTAAATCATTAAACCTAGAATTAGGTTATCCTTCTCGTTGGGTTGCAATTAAATTACTAGAGAATGATCCGGAAATAAAAAAAATTGTCGAAGCCCAGGCACCAGATTTGATTCGTTTAGCTTATCGTTACGCTGGAGAGATTGAGAAGATTCATGAGGAACCATTCTTTGCTGTGATGGCTGCTGAGAGATATGCGCTTGCAAACAGAATCGCGTTTGGAGCTCAGTTACAGAGTGAATTGAAACCCAGCTTATCTGAACGGTTGGATATGATAGTAACCCACCGAGTATGGGGTTATGTGGTCNNGCTGGAATTACCCTCGTAATACCCTTCGTTATTCCATTTTATATAATGTTAAGTTTAATTGAGAATTCAGGGATTTTAACACGGGTGGCTTTCATGTTGGATAGTGCCATGCATAGTATTGGTTTACATGGTAAGGCTCTTATTCCTCTAATTCTTGGTTATGGTTGTAATGTTCCAGCTATNNGTAACCCACCGAGTGTGGGGTTATGTGGTATCTGCACTGGTAATTGGCGGTTTACTCTTCTGGACATTTGTAATTGGCACTAATCTTTCCAATTTACTATCAGATGTATTCAGTTTCTTCACACCGGTAGATCCCCAAGTAGCTGGTCCACTGGTNNTATGGTTGTAATGTTCCAGCTATTGATCAAACCCGTATTTTAGAGACTAGACGTGAAAGATTACTAGCTTCTTATGCAATTACTTTTGCACCGTGCGCTGCTAGAACCATCGTGATTTTAGGGTTGGTAGCTATATATGTCAGCGTCTGGTGGGCGATAGCGCTTTACGCTATTGATTTACTAGTTATATTCGTGCTCGGTCGGGTGGCTTTGAAAGCTGTTCCNNGGTGAGACTACAGGTTTAATTATGGAGATGCATTCATTTAAAACTCCATCTCTTTCGGTTGCACTTAAGCAAACCTGGACTAGAACTAAAACATTAATCATATTCGTATTCCCTATATACATACTGGGTAGTGCTGTTATGCAGGGTTTATATGCATTCGGCGTGCTTACACCGGTTAATGCTATTCTAGCTCCCATCACTGTATTCTGGTTAGGTTTACCTGTAATCACAGGAGTATTATTCATATTCATGATCGTTAGGAAGGAATTCACTCTTCTCGTGTTAGTAGCTATATTCGGAACTCATCTAGCTGGTGTTTTAACACCCATCCAATTCATTATATTAGCCTTAGTCGGAATGTTATACACGCCATGTTTATCAGTGCTTACAAAATTAGCTGTTGATTTCAATTGGAGAACCTCTATAACTATAGGTGTAGCTAATTTCATCACAGCAATAGTTATTGGAGGAGTAATGTACAGAATAATAAACCCATTTTTTTGAGTATGGTTTGTATCTTTTCACATTTTGACATGTTTATTTTAGAATAAATATATTACTTAATTATGTTCCTCAGCAAGGACATATTCCCTCCTTCCAGATAAAATATACTGAAAGGGAAACCATAAATATTGTTAAAAATCATTTTCCCAGGGTAAGTGAAGATGATATTAAATTATACATTGAGAAGTATGGTTGTAAATCACGATATATAGCACAAGCTATAGAAAATCAATATTAAAGAAAGAAATTTTTATAAATGTTAATTATGAAATTTTAATATAAAATAATGGGGATTGGGATTCATCCATGGTAAATACATCCTTTTTGATTAGTAATCATGAAATCCGTGAATTAAAGAATCTCATAATTAATAATGGATTAAAGACGGTTCCAGTAACTAGTGAATATGAATCATTACGAGTTACCGATGGTGAAATCAAATTCATATTATATAAATCCGGTAAATTAGTTTACACGGTTAATGAAACCAGCCGGAAACTTTTAAAATCTATTCTTATTAGGGATGAGGATTATGATTATATTTTAGGTTCGGATGAAACTGGTAAAGGGGAATGGTATGGGCCGTTAGTTGTAGTGGCTACTGCTTTAAACCCGGAGGAGATTGTCGAGTTAAGATTATTAGGTGTGAAGGATAGTAAAACCATTAAAAAAACTCAAATAATTAAATTAGCCGAGAAAATTATTGGAATGGATTTCATCAGGCAATCTATTATACTGAAACCGCGGACGTATAATAATCTTTACACGCAATTCCATGATGAGGGTAAATCGCTTAATGATATTATGGCTTGGGCTCATAGTAAAGTAATTCAGCAAACTTTAGATAAACTCGAATTCAGGAAAGCTAAGGTGGTTATTGATAAATTTGATTTTGATAAGACTGATTACCGGCTTAAGAGTATAGATCAGAGGCGAGTTAAAATTATACAGATGACCAGTGGTGAATCGGAGATTCCAGTGGCAGCGGCGAGTATAATAGCTAAATATCTCTTCGAGAAGATGGTGGATGAATTAGATAGGGAGTTTAATGTTAATCTTAGGGATTCTAAGCCAGAGAATATTAAATCAGAGTTATTAATGGATACTGCTAAAACACATTTTAAGAATGTAAATAAACTACTATAAAGAAATATATTTGAGGTTTAATATTATGCGGAATTTGGAAGTAGCTCAAATATTAAATGAAATAGCTGATTTATTAGAGATTCAAGGGGTTCAATTTAAGCCAATAGCATATAGGAGAGCAGCAGAGACAGTTAACTCTCTCTCTAAGCCTATAGAAAATTTAGGTATGTATGAACTCGTATCATTACCGGGTATTGGGAAGAGTATTGCTAAGAAAATATTAATGATAGATAAGACTGGTTCACTGCCTTACTTGGAAGATCTTAAAAAGGATTGTCCTATTGATTATGAATCACTCTTAGCTGTTGAGGGAATTGGACCTAAAACTGTTAAATTACTCTATAAATCATTAGGCGTTAAAGATTTGGATGATTTGGAGAGTATGGCACGTAATCATGAAATCCGGAAACTCCCAGGTATGAAGGAGAAAAGTGAAGAGAAGATTTTAGAGAACATTAAATTCGCTAAGAAAAGTATTCGTAACTTATTAGGTAATATATTACCCATAGCCAGTGACCTTAAGGGTAAGTTAAATAATCTTAATGTAGTGTTGGAAGTTGAAATTGCCGGGTCCATTAGAAGGCGGAAAGAAACCATTGGAGATGTTGATATCCTGGTTATAACGGATAATCCTCGGGAAGTTATGGATTCATTCACTAATCTGGATAATGTGGATAGAGTTATATTGAAGGGTCCTACTAAATCAACTGTACGTTTAAAGGAGAATGTATCATGTGATTTAAGAGTGGTTCCTGAGAAAATGTTTGGTTCAACTTTAATGTACTTCACGGGGTCTAAGGAGACTAATGTTGAATTGAGAAAGTTATCTATTAAGAATGGGTTGAAACTTAATGAGTATGGACTCTTCAGGGGTGAGGAATGGGTTTCGGGTGTAACTGAGGAGGATTTATTCCATACTTTAGGATTGGATTATATTGAACCTGAACTTAGAGAAAATCGTGGTGAAATGGAGGCGGCTCTTAAGGGTGAATTACCCACTTTAATAGGGTATGATGAACTTAGAGGTGACCTTCAAATGCATAGTAAATGGAGTGATGGTTCGAATACTTTAGAGGAGATGGTGATGGAAGCTCATAGTATGGGTTATGAGTATATGGCCATCACTGATCACTCGGGAGGTTTACGTATAGCTGGTGGTATGGATGATAAGCATATAAATTTACAATTAAAGATGATTGAGAAGTTGAATGATAAATTCGAGGATTTAACTATCCTTAAAGGTTTGGAGGTTAATATTGATTCGGATGGTAAATTGGATGTGGATGATGGAATTTTAAGTGAGTTGGATGTGGTTATTGCTAGTATTCATTCAGGTTTCCGGCAGGATAGGGGAAAGTTGACTGGTAGAATTATATCTGCTATGGAGAATGAGCATGTGGATATTATAGCGCATCCTACTGGTAGGAAGATTCATCAGAGGAAGGCTTATGAGTTAGATTTGGATGAAGTCTTTGAGAATTCAATTGAGACGGGTACTTATTTGGAGGTGAATTCTCAACCTGATAGGTTGGATTTGAAGGATGTGTATGTTAAGAAGGCTTTAGAGGCGGGTTGTAAATTAGTAATTAATACAGATTCTCATAATCGTGATAGTTTAAGTAATATCGAATTTGGAATAGCCACAGCTAGACGTGGTTGGGCAGAGAAGGGGGATATAATTAATACTAATCCTCTTAAGGATTTAAGTAAGCTCTTAAAATAAAAGAAAAAACAGGTATTTATTTTTAGGTTAATTTATCATAGTAATTTTCAGAGTACTCATTAGCAATCAATGGTTTTACGGCTTCCATCATGTTTGACATAATTAATCTGAAGTTATTATCCTTTTCTATCATGGCATCCATAAGATTTTTCTCTACACCTTTACGGGCGCTGATATCAGTTATAATAGAAACTGCACCTAAATAATCACTATTTGAATTAAATAAGGGATTTGATGATGCGAGTGCATATATCTTGGATCCGTCTCTACTATTAAATTGTAATTCGTGTATGTCTCCTAATCTATTCCTAATTTTTTTCAGGTGATCATTAAGATTTTTACGCCCTTCTCTATCCATGAAATCGAATATGGGTCGGTTAATCATTTCCTTAACTTGGTAACCTAACATTTCAGCCATATGTTGGTTAACGTAATTTAATTCATTACGTGGATTAATTAAGAACACTCCGGATCGGGTTTTCTCCACCATGATTCTATATCTTTCTTCACTATCCTTTAATTTCTCTTCTATGCGTTTACGTTCAATAGAATAGTGTATGGAGCGATCCAGTAGAATACTATCTAGATAAGATTTTACTAGATAATCCTGAGCACCTTTACTAAGGGTGGTGATGGCGAATTCTTTGTCAGATAAACCGGTGAGTATTATTATAGGAACTTTTGATGCAACTTTTTTGATGCGGTTAAATGTTTCAATTCCCTGACTATCTGGNNGTTTATCCATAAATTTTTCACCTAAGGTAATTTAACTATACTCAGCCAGAAGTCTTGGATGGATTCCACCACATTAAAGAACTGATCTAAATCTACTGGTTTAGTTATGTATGAATTCGCGTGTTTATTATAAGTATCTATGATATCTTCTTCTGCGGTGGAGGTGGTGAGTATTACTACGGGTATGAGTTTTAAATTCTCATCTTTTTTGATGATATCTAAAACTTCTCTACCATCTTTTTTAGGAAGATTAAGATCTAATAATATTAAATCAGGGCGGGGTGCATACTTGTATTTTCCTTGCTTTAGAAGAAATTGAATGGCTGACTCACCATCTATTTGTACTTGTATGTTATTGTAAACTTTAGCATTTTTAAATGCTTCCATAATTAAACGTACATCACCGGGATTATCCTCAACTAATAAAATATCAATCGGGTTCTTTTGACAATCTATAATAACTAAATATCTCCTATAAAAATGGATTTAATAATATATAAATTATTATGTTTAATTGATTATACTATGTAATTCTTATAGAAAGTAGTTTATGGGTGTATTAAGGGAATTATAAAAAATAGTACTATTAATAAATGGTATTGCCGGACGTTTTCAAGTCATAATTTATTTCTTTTTTGAGTTGAGCCAGAAATTCTCTACAGTTTTAAGGATGTTTTTGTAGTCTTCCAATTTTTTAGGTTTATTAATAAAGATATGCTGTAGACGTTGACAATTTTCGAGTATATCCGTTTGTTCTGATGAAGAAAATATAACCACTGGTATATCTATTAAATGTTTATCTTTACTCATTTCTGAGAGAACCTCTATTCCATCTTTCTTAGGCAGATAAAGATCCAAGATTAACAGATCTGGTCGGGGCATATTAACATACTTATCTTCTTTATATAGAAACTGTAAAGCTTCTACTCCATTGGTTACGACATGGAATTCCGCGAGAAAATTGATTTCTTTAAATTCATTTAAAAAAAGCTTTACATCACCGGGATTATCCTCAACTACTAGAATTTGAACGGAAATATCGGTTACATCGGCCATATTTTAACCCTAATTATGGGCTTTTATATAAAAGAATTGAATACCGATTGTTAATATGTTCATATAATATATAAAACTTATAATTTAAAAAAAATTAATAATAGTTTTATTTTTTCAAAAAAATAAAAAATATGAAGGATTTTTTTATAATCCAGCTCATTCCACTATTACATCTGCAACTTCTTCTGCGCTTTTAAACGGAAAATCATCGGGTGTAAGTACTTTACCTGCGTCTCCAGCTTTAAGTTCAACTCCATCGGCTTTGCATGTGATTTCTGCACCATCCGGAAATGATGCTAGAAGTGCTTCAGGGGTTTCTATAGGGAATTCAGCCCCGGCGAGTGCTCCAACTATTTGTGAATGTATTTCTTCTTTAACGCTCATATTTTTTTAATCTCCTTACAGTTTTTAAATCACACTCATAACTATGGATAAATTAGAATAATATATTAAACCGTCATTAAAATGTACTAACTATAGTTTTATACACTTATATAACCTTCATAGTCATGTGGGAAACCTTTAATTATAATTCTAATATAATAGTTATGCATGGAAAATCTGAATGATAAGAGTAATCCAAAAAGTTATGATATTAGAACTAAATTGGAGATAATGCACCAGGATATTAAACGTTTGATGGAAAAATCCAATCAAGAGTATCTTGAATTCATTTTAGCCAATTTAAAAAAAGATTTGTTAAATTCAATCACATCTTATGTGGTCGATGATATAAAAAGAGACCTAGAGAATGGTATGATTAATCCATGCCAGATGAGAGAAACTTGTAAATCAAGATTTACTGATTTCCTAATGAACAATGCTAATCTTATCATGCAGAATAATGTTTCGAGAGATATTATTGATGATAAGAGGTTAGAATTAAGTGAAATTAGAAAAAGAGCACCCTTTGATAAATGCGATGTCTGTTTCTATGAAGTCGATTCACTTTTTGAGAAACAATTAAGTCTGATTAACTCACTTCAGATCTACAACACCAATGAAGAGATGAAACCTGAAATTTCTGCTATTCCTGAAGAAGCTATGGTTAAAAGCGTGCTTGAACCTTTATCAAACAAACAGAGGCTGCAGATACTTAAATCAACGGCATCTGCGACCAAGACCTTTTCTGCCCTCTCTCAACTAACAGGGCTTCGAGGCGGTAATTTACTATTTCACATACAAAAACTAGTTGAAAGTGACCTTATACTGCAGCGCCATGAACGAGGTGATTATATGATCACCATGAAAGGATTTAATCTCCTTGTAATGCTCGCTGATTTTCAGGAAACTCTAGAAAAAGAGTAAGAATTTACTAAATTCCTCCTCAAAAAAAGAATCCAATATATTATATTTAATAATGAATTGTTTAAAATAATTTGAAGACGAATAAGGATGATCCCTGTGCTATGGTTTCGTTTGGATCTATTTTACCTTCGATATCTGTCCATTTTTAAGTTATGATTTATTATTGCCTGACAATTGAGGCAAAATATTTGATTCTTTTTTTTCATTTTCCGGAGGACAGTTTAAAAACTCAATATAGTATCCTTTTCCATCATAATTAATTTTACTCATAACACCGAAATTGGAGAGTAAATCAGATGTCCAGGTTAAATAAGCTTCAAATATAACTTCAGGATGATCTGATTCATAATTAGATTAAAATAGTTTCCGTTAAATCCTCACTTTGATTGCTTTATAATTATTCATAAACCTTTTTTTAGATTCTTTCTTTGTATTTTAACTCTTTAAAATTAATGGTGAATTTGGTTCCCTGATTTCTGTCAAGTTCTATTGATCCATCTAATTGTTGTACCAGTGAATTCACAAGTCTCAGCCCTAAAGATGATTCATTATGTCTGAAATCGATGTTTTTAGGTAATCCGATGCCATCATCACTGATAATGAGTTCTAATTCATCACCATAATTATGGAGGTCTATGGATATGTTACCCACTTCATTATTGGGGAATGCATATTTTATGCTGTTAGAAATGATTTCACTTATTATTAATCCAAGTGGGATTGCTGTCTCAATATTTAGTAATATTTTATCAACATTCATTACGGGAATAATAGTATTGTTTTTTACACCGTAGCTGTTAAGCAAGTCATAAAGCAATTTTTGGATGTAATCATAAAAATTAATGTGGGAGAGATCTTTAGATTCGTAAAGTTTTTCATGAATCATAGCCATGGATAATACACGGTTTTGACTTTCTTTTAAAACATTAACTGCTTGGGGTTCTTCTTTTACATATGTTTCTTGGAGTTCCAGTAAACTTGATATTATCTGTAGGTTATTTTTAACTCGATGATGAATCTCTTTAATTAACAAATCTTTTTCTCTAATTGAACGTTTAAGTCTTTTTTCTGACTTTTTAAGGTCGGTGATGTCCACAACAACACCCCTAACTCCAGCAGGTTTATCTTCATGTATAATTAGATTGGTGTATACCATAACAGGAAATGTGACTCCATCCTTATTTAAGACCGTGAATTCTTCTCCACCTATCTTTCCTCCATTTAATAAAATCTGAAAATTTTTAAGAGCTTTATCCTGATCTTCCGGGACTAAAAATTCAAGCATATTTAATCCTATTAATTCTTTTATTGAATAACCCGATATTTCATTAGCATACTGATTAACGAACGTTAATTTACCGTTTTCATCAGTTTCAAAAACCATCTGAGGTAATAACTCAGCGAGATCTCTGTATTTACATTCACTCTCATAAAGCGCCTTCTCGGAGTTAGCCCGTTCGGTAATATCTCTTATGATGGATGTGAAGTATGATTCTTTTCCTGTTTTCCAAGCTGAAAGTGACATTTCAAATGGAAATTCATTCTTGTTTTTCATTAATCCTGTGGTGGTTACTGTTTTACCCAT
>PMNN01000230.1 GCA_003161815.1 Methanobacterium sp.
GAACCGTGATGAATGATGGGCGAGCTGAGGCTAAAAAAAATTATAATTAATTTTTTTCCATAAAATCTACTTTTTTTAATTTATTAATTTACAACAAAGATCATCTATATTGCTGAAAACGGTTTTCGTTTCAAGTTCTGAAACTACTGGGCGCATAATCAGTACCACAGGAATCTNNCACCCGTCTCACCGCTATCCTTAGTTACAATTAAATTTATATCATATTCCTCCATCAAAACTCGATTGAAGTCTTTAGAGAAAATTCCCTGCATGGCTATTATGTTTTCAGCTGGCAAGCCTAAATCAACGCATTTTTTAACTGAATATAATGAAGGTAAAACTCTTACAACTATATTTTCTGGATTTATCACTTCTGTTAAGTGATGCAGAGTCATGACTCCGGCTAAATGAAAAACCCTTTGATTATTATTGCCCATAAGTTCCAAAACTTTTGATACTGCTTTTCCAAATGAAGAGACTGGATGAATAAGATCATTTTCAGGAAAATCAATAGAAGGCCTTTCAAACCGTAAATATTTTATTCCAGTCGCATTAGCAGCTTTAATAGCGTTTTTGGTGGCATTTTCTGCAAAAGGATGGGTGGCATCTAATAAGAGATCTATTTTTTTGGTTTTAATAAGTTCCTCAATCTTTTCTTCAGTAAGAGTCTTTGATATAACTTCATGGGCACCCGCTGATCTGGCCAGTTCTCCACCAATCTTTGTTATAGTAGTAGCAATTATGTGGATATTCTCAAGTGAAGCTATCCTAGCTATTATCTCTACTCCTTCAGTAGTACCTGCCATTATCATTATCTTCATTTAAAGACCCCTTAATAATTTATAAATTTCTTTTATCATCCGAAAACCGGTTTACTAATCCAGTTTACTAGTCTCTCACTTAAAAGTATAATGGACGCCACTGCAAACATCAAAATCCAATCATAAGCATTTAAAGTTGTTTTTTGAAAATTTTCTGTAGTAAAGGTAGATAAACCACAGCTAATTGCAGGAGAAATGACGCCGCAACCGCAATTAGAAGAAATCTATTGGAAAACCCGCCTTTTGGCTATGCAGTTAAAGAAGTTGAATATTTGAGACATGACATACTGAAAATGCTATGGTAGTAGCTTTAACAATACTAAAGCCATTAGAACGCTCCCAGCAATAAAGAGCACCAAATTTTTTCTTTTCAATCAATTCGTTATAACCGTACTTTAAAATACGTTTTTGAGTTTTTTCATCACTTAAACCATTTAAATTAGTGTTTAAATTGTTTAAAATATCATTTATAAGTAAATCTTCCCATTTCATGTTAATAGCCTATATTTTATTATTATTTTTTTAAAATATAGAAAAATGTTTTTTTATAGTTAATTAGTTCCAGTTTTCTCTTGGAATTAATGGAATCTGTGGATAATGGTTTAATAATAAGATCTGATCCTACTTTCCCTGCAACTTTCACTAAATGAGGATGTAATTCTTCTGGGGGTCGGATTGAGTAGATTAGTGAGGCATTCTTATATATTTTTAAGTTAGGAAAGCTAATATCATCTTGGATAATTCTTGTATGGGAAGGTTTAATATCCGTCATAATTATATTCAACTTAAGATGTTTTCTTAAACCAATGGCGACTTCTAAGAAGTTTCCCACAGCCACTTCCACGATCTTAGGAGTGTAGTTGTAATTATTAATAATATATCGGGTAAAATCATTCCACATATTCTATATTCTACTCCCAAAATTTTTTTATTGGAGAATTTTATGATAATAAGAGAATTTAAACGTCAAGATATTAAAAGAGTTCTAGAAATTGAGAATGCATCCTTCAAAGATCCCTATCCACCCAAAATCCTACTGGATATTTATAATTTAGGTGCCGGATTTTTAGTTGCTCAACAAGATAATATTGTAGTGGGATATATTATATTTTGGATCANNTTTTATTATGAGATGGGATTCAATAAAAAAGAGATTCTTAAAAAATATTATGAGGATTTTGAAGATGCAGTATTAATGGAAATGGATTTAAACTAATTAAAAAAAAAATTTATAATTATTCAATTTTGAAAAATGAAAATAAGTTTTTTGAATTGAAAAAAAAATGTTTTTCAATTTATTGGTGGGTGTAAATGATAAATGAAGCAAAATTAGCTTTAGAAGATGGAACNNATGACCGGATACGTTGAATCACTAACTGACCCTTCATATAAAGGTCAAATACTTATGTCAACCTACCCTTTACAGGGTAATTATGGAATATCCCATGAATGGTTTCAATCAGATAATATTAAAGCTGAAGGATTTATCGTAAGAGAATATAACACTCATCCTTCCCATAATAAATCAGAAAAAAGTCTTAATGAGTTCTTAGAGGAAAACAGAATACCCGGTATCAGCGAAATCGACACTAGATCTCTCACCCTAAAAATCCGTGAACATGGAACAATGAAGGGAGTTCTAACTACAGAAGATATAGAAGACGGTGAATTACTACGATTAGCCCGTGAACAACCCAATATAGGGGAGTTGGATTTAGTAGATCAGGTTTGTGTCCAGGAACCCCTAATTTTAGGAGAGGATTATAATCACCGTGCAGCAGTGCTGGATTGTGGTATAAAAAATAATAGTATAAAAGCATTACTTAAAAGAAAAATTGGAGTGGTGGTTTTACCCTATAAAATGGATGCTAAGGATATTTTAGAGTATGATATAGATGCCATGCTAGTTTCAAGTGGTCCGGGTGATCCTACTCGAGTTAAGAAAGCCATCGAAAACGTGCACAACTTATCTAAAAAAATGCCAGTATTTGGGATATGTTTAGGGCAGCAGATTATCGGTTTAGCCTTCGGAGCCAAAATATACAAGATGAAATTCGGGCATCGTGGAATAAATCAACCCATTAAAGATTTACCTTCAGGTAAAGTTTCTATAACTTCTCAAAATCATGGTTTTACAGTTGACTCCCAATCTGTTGAGGGTACCTCTTTAAAAGTAACTCAAATTAATCTGAATGACGGTACTCCTGAAGGTTTGGAGCATGAGGAACTCCCTGTATATAGTGTGCAGTACCATCCTGAGGCCGGTCCTGGTCCCAATGATTCTGATTATTACTTTGACAACTTTCTGAAGACCATGAAAAAATATTAATGTTTTAATTTAAAATTTTTTTAAAAAAAATATTTATTAAAAAATAAAAATTAATGACATCATAAATGAGGATTAGTATCATGCCCAAGAATGAAGATATAAAAAAAGTACTTATCATTGGTTCAGGGCCAATTCAGATTGGTCAGGCTGCTGAATTCGATTACTCAGGTTCACAAGCATGTAAATCATTAATGGATGAAGGAATAGAAACCGTGCTCGTTAACAGTAACCCTGCTACCATCCAAACAGATATGGATATGGCAGATAGAGTTTATGTAGAACCCCTCACTCCAGAAATCGTCGCCAAAATCATAGAAAAAGAGAAACCTGACGCTGTATTACCCACCATGGGTGGACAAACTGGTTTGAATGTTGCCACTGGACTGGAGAAAATAGGTGCACTGGAAGGGGTCAAGGTTATTGGATCATCAGTAGAGACTATACGAAACGTTGAAGACAGGGATTTATTCAGTAACTTCATGGAAAAGCTTGATGAACCCATCCCCAAAAATCGAGCAGTTACATCCCTAAAAGAAGCCTCATACGCTGCAAAAGAGATTGGTTATCCTGTTATCGTGCGTCCGGCATTTACACTTGGAGGAACCGGTGGTGGAGTAGCTTATAATAAAAAGGAACTAATAGAGGTTGCTACCCGGGGATTAGAGATGAGTTTCATAAATCAGGTACTCATAGACGAGTCAGTGATGGGTTGGAAAGAATTTGAATACGAAGTTATTCGAGACAAAAACGATACTTGCATTATTATCTGTAACATGGAAAACATAGATCCTATGGGTATCCACACCGGGGAGAGTATCGTTGTAGCTCCCTCCCAAACCCTATCCGATGCCGATACCCAGAAGCTTAGAAATGCTTCAATAAAGATTATAAGAGCCCTTCAAATTCAGGGGGGATGTAACATTCAGTTTGCAGTACACCCCATGACGGGAGAATATAAAATAATTGAAGTGAATCCGAGAGTAAGTAGAAGTAGTGCATTAGCCTCTAAGGCTACTGGATATCCTATCGCTAAGATTTCCGCTAAAATTGCCGTAGGTATGACATTAGATGAAATACGGAATGATATAACTAAAGAAACACCCGCATCTTTCGAGCCTTCTCTGGATTATGTGGTAGCTAAAATTCCGCGATGGCCCTTTGACAAGTTTAAGGGCATAAATAGGGAAATAGGGGTGCAGATGAAGTCTACTGGAGAAGTGATGAGTATTGGTAGAACACTAGAGGAATCTCTGCATAAGGCTATAAGATCACTGGATATTGGTAGATATGGTTTTGATGAATTAAAATTTGATGAAAATCTCCTTAAACATGCCACTGATAACCGCATATTCCATGTATATACTGCCCTTAAATCCGGGATAAGTGTAGAGCGTATACATGAAATAACTCAAATTGATCCCTTCTTCTTGTATAAGATCTTTAACATTATCAATTTTGAGAATGATTTAACTAAAGATATTATCCTAGAACCTCCAGTTTTACGGAAAGCTAAGAGAATGGGATTTTCGGATCGTAAACTATCCGAAATCACTGGATGCCCTGAGGAAACCATTGGGAGTGCTCGAAGTGAAAATGGGATCATACCAACCTATAAAATGGTGGATACCTGTGCTGCTGAATTTGAGGCTAAAACACCTTATTATTATAGTACTTATGAATACGAAGATGAAGTACCGGTTTCACTTGAGAAAAAAGTAGTTATAATTGGAGCAGGACCCATCAGAATCGGGCAGGGTATAGAATTTGATTATTGCTGTGTTCACGCCGCCATGGCTCTTAAAGATGAAGGAATAGAAACCATAATTATTAACAATAACCCTGAAACCGTTAGTACTGATTACGATATCTCGAATAAACTTTATTTTGAGCCTTTAACTTTAGAAGATGTTATGGGCATTATCAACAAGGAAAATCCCTATGGGGTGGTGGTACAGTTCGGTGGCCAAACCTCCATTAATCTAGCGGTACCATTAGCAAATGAAGGTGTTAAAATACTCGGGACACCCCATGAGAGTATAGATGAAGTTGAGGATAGAGAGCGTTTCACAATGGTCTTAAATCGACTGAAGATACCACAAGCAGATTATGGGATCGCTTATTCCTTTGAAGATNNTGGGTGGAAGAGCTATGGAAATTGTTTATGATGATGCAGAACTGAAGGAGTATATGAAAGAGGCCGTACGCATCTCTCCAAAGCATCCTATCTTAGTGGATAAATTCCTGGAAGATGCCATAGAAATAGATGTCGATGCCCTGTGCGACGGAAAAGAAGTATTCATTGGAGGAATAATGGAACACATAGAAGAGGCCGGAGTACATTCAGGAGACTCTGCATGCGTAATACCCCCACAGAGCATTACTAAGGATGTAATTGAGACCATTAAGAAGTACACTACTAATTTAGCATTAGAATTAGGAGTTGTGGGGTTGATTAATATTCAATACGCGGTTAAAACCGCTGGAAGATCTATAGTGTATATTATAGAGGCTAATCCCCGGGCTAGCCGTACAGTTCCATTTGTAAGTAAAGCAGTGGGAATACCTCTAGCAAAAATTGCGGCTAAACTCATGATTGGCCATAAATTAAAGGATTTAGGGCTTCAATTTGAAATAAAAATTGATCATGTGGCAGTTAAAGAATCTATTTTCCCATTTATCAAACTTCCAGGAGCAGATGCAGTTTTAGGGCCTGAAATGAGGTCTACCGGGGAGAGTATGGGTATTGATAAGAGTTTTGGAGTTTCATATTATAAAGCACAGCTTTCAGCAGGTATGGAGCTTCCTCAAAGAGGTAAACTATTTATAAGTGTTCGTGATGCCGATAAAGGGAAAATTCTAGACATTATTAAAAAAGCTCGAGATCTAGGATTCCAGATTGTAGGAACCCTAGGAACAGCAAAATCTGTGGAAAATGATGTAAAAATTGACATTGTTAAGAAAGTAAGCCAGGAATCCCCCAATATCAAAGATGCCATATTAAACCGGGAAATAGATCTTATTATTAATACTCCCTCTGGAAAACAGTCTGCAGACGACAATTATCTCATAAGAAGAATGGCCGTAGATTTGGGGATACCCTATGTTACCACCCTAGCTGGAGCGCGTGCAGCTCTTAATGCCATTGAAAATATAGAAGAAGGTAAAATAGGAGTTAAATCACTTAATGAATATCACTACTCATAAAAAAAATTGACTCCTATTTTTATAATCGTTTTCATTGTACCTTATCTCTTATTTTAGGATACGCAACTTCGGGTCTTTTAACAATAAACGATTTTTCTAAATCATCCTGCATTTTCGTTACTATGTCTATAGGGATGGATATGGCCATGTAATTTTCAGGAAACCATTTATTTACTGTTGGATCAACTGGACCCACAAAAGCCACTTCTTTAGGAGTTTTTTTAGCCATTCCAGTAGGATATGTAATAAAAGTTGCACATGCAGGTCCAAATGGCATAATAATGGAATTAAATGGGTTTTTTGTTTTGAAATGTATAAGACTACTTAAATTCCGTATCTGTTCTCCATTCCCTAAACATAACACGGATTTTACATTAAAATTTTTTTTTAGATCTCGACATTTTTGTATAATCAGGTATTTTCCAAGTTTTTTTATTTCTCCAATGGATTCCAAAAATCCTTCAACGATTTCCGGGCTGGCTTTTAGATATTCTGCTTCCCCTTCCCTGAACTGTTCGCTTCCAGTAGATACAAAATATTTTATGAATTTTAATGGTTTTGAAAATCCTAAGTAAGTCATTGAACCAGGACAGCATCCTTTAAGTGTATCTTTCCCTATGTATAATGCAGGTATTCCTTCATCTACTGCTGTAACGAGTATGCTCTTGGCAACGCATCGATCAATAGAGCATACTGGAATTGCATCATCCGGGATTTCTTCTGATCCATAAACACATAAAGGCTCTGTATTTAACATGCCTGCATTAATAATGCCATCCCTGAATTGTCTAATATTTTCTGAAATTTTAATCAAACCTCCTTAAAGATTTACGCTCATATCCTTTTGTGTGT
>PMNN01000036.1 GCA_003161815.1 Methanobacterium sp.
TTAAAATTCCATAAACTACACATAAAAGCATGGCTAAAATACTTCCAATATAAGCTCCCCAAACCCAAGGGTCATCGATTCCTAAAACCACTTCCTCACCTCCAATTAAGTGTATTCAGTAATTTTAAATGTCATTATTATTAATTATAAATATATATTTTTTTATTTAACTCGCATAAGTGTTGTGACTCCACTTTTTTTTATATGAAAACTATAATTCTGATCAAAATTTGGATTATATCCTACTCGCCAACAATGTGCATTTTTTCAACTATTTCACGACATATTTGGATTAAATCTTAATTTTACCATTCCCCAGTAATTTGCCATTAAAAGTATTAAAACATAATATTTAAGAAGTTGTCAAGTAAAATATTAAACGTCTAGAGTTATACAACGAATCAAAAAAATTAAATTTAATAGTTTAATGGAATGTTGTCAACAAATTCGAATCTTTAAACAGTTCTTTTATACGAAATAATGTTTAGCTGATCAGTAAATAAAATGCTAAAAAAATCTGAGAATAGTCAATTTACAGTTATCAATCATAATTTGTAAAATTAAGTTTATAAAATCTAAAAGTAGATATAATGGGTTACTATGAAAGCTGAGAAAAAAAAGAAGGAAATAACGGCTGAAAAAACTATTAAAAAATTCTTCCCTATTACAGGTATAGGTTCATCTGCAGGAGGTTTGGATGCATTAAAAAAATTTTTCATGCAAATGCCTCCAGACAGTGGATCAGGATTTGTGCTGGTAACACATTTAGATCCCACCCATAAAAGTGCCATGGTGGAATTATTAAATAGATACACATCCATGGATGTTATTCAGGTGGAGGACGGCATGAAAGTGGAACCTAACCACGTATATGTTATACCGCCAAATAAGGATATGGCTATTTTAAATGGCGTACTACAATTATTAGAGCCCTCTGAACCTCATGGTTTGAGAATGCCAATTAACCTCTTTTTAAAGAGTTTGGCAGAAGATCAAAAGGATAATGCAATATGCATTATTCTATCGGGATTTGGAGTTGATGGAACCATTGGTCTTAAAGAAATCAAATCCGAAGGAGGAATGACTATAGCCCAAGACCCTAAAACTGCTGAATCTGATAGCATGCCCATCAGCGCCATAAAAACTGGCATCGTGGATTTCATCCTCCCACCTGAAGAAATGCCTAACACTATAATCTCCTATATTCAATCTTCACGTAAAATCATGAAAAAAATCGGCACACATGAACAAAAGGTTGAGCAGGATCTGCAGAAAATATTTATATTGATCAGAAACCGAACTGGGCATGACTTCTCTTCTTACAAAGAAAGTACTATGAACCGTCGGATTGGGAAACGTGCGAATATTCACCAGATCGATAATATCGCTGATTACGCTCGTTATCTACAGCGGCACCCTGAAGAAATCGATCATCTATTCCAAGAACTCCTCATAAATGTTACAAATTTTTTCCGCGACCCAGATGCCTTTAATTCGCTAAAATTTAAAATACTACCTGAACTTTTGGCTGGTAAAGATGAATCTGAAACTTTCCGTGTCTGGGTTCCTGGTTGTTCAAGCGGTGAAGAGGTTTATTCAATAGCTATGATCCTCCGGGAAATTATGGAGTCCATGGGAAAATATTTTGAAGTCCAGATATTCGGAACAGATCTAGACGAGATTGCCATTAAAACTGCTCGTAAAGGTGTTTATCCAGATAATATTGTTGTTGATGTAGGTGAGAAACGTCTTAAAAAATTTTTCACTAAAAAAAATGGTAAATATCATATAAAAAATGAAATAAGGGAATCAGCTGTTTTTGCAGTGCACAACGTTCTCAAAGAACCGCCATTCACCAAGTTAGATATGATATCCTGCAGGAATTTATTAATTTATTTGAAATCAGATGCGCAGAAAAACTTGTTATCCATATTTAATTACGCTCTAAATACTGGTGGTATACTTTTTTTAGGTCCCTCTGAAAGTGTTGGTGAAGCGTTGGATGTTTTTAATAGCCTGGATAGGAAATGGAAAATATTTAATTCCACCAAACACCCTGGTTTTCCTAGGAGACTTACAGAACCATCCAATTTGTTTACACCATACTCAGAAAGGATAATTAAAAGGGGATCACCTTTAGAAGAGAAAACCGATAGAATAAATGTATCTAATTTGGCCACTAGACAGTTACTTGATATATACGCACCGCCATCGGTTATAATTAACGATTCAGGTGAAATATTTTACATTCATGGTAGAATAGGAAAGTATATCGAACCTGCCCCAGGAAAAGCCCGTTTAAACCTGTTTGATATAGCAAGGGAGAGTATTAAATTTGATTTAAGGTCAGCAATTAAAAATGCAACTTCTAAAAAGAAGGATATTCTATTGGAAGGATTAACAATCAAAAATAATGGTGAGCATAACATTGTTAATATAACAATAAAATCCATACAAGAACCGGAAGTCATGCGAAATCTACTTGTAGTATCTTTTGAAGATGTTGGAAAAATTAAAAAGACGGAAGAGGAAAAAATCAAATTGAGTACCGTTAATTTAAATAATAAACGTGTTTATGAACTTGAAAATGAATTAATGGAGACAAAGGAACGATTAACTATTACTACTGAAGAGATGGAAACATCTTACGAGGAGCTTAAGGCATCTAATGAAGAATTACAATCAATGAATGAGGAATCACAAAGTACTAATGAGGAATTAGAGACCTCCAAGGAGGAGTTACAATCCATTAATGAAGAATTAGCAACTGTGAATTCTGAACTCCAGTCAAATATTGATGAACTCANNCTTATAAAAATAAGGAAATCTGATTTAGGGCGTCCCCTCAGTGATATAGCATCTAATATAAAATATGAACATTTAAATGAAGACATTAAACAGGTAATTCATCGATTAACCCATAAGGAGATAGAAATACAAACCCAAGATAAAAAATGGTATCTTTTGCGTATAACACCCTACAAAACTTCCGAAGATGTCATAGATGGAGTTGTGATCATATTCGTTGATATCAATGATCGAATGACTGCAGAAAAAAAAGTTAATGCAGCCCTAGAATATTCTGAAAATATAATCAACTCCCTTAAAGAGCCAATTTTAGTGTTAAATGAAAATTTAACAGTTTACTCTGCCAATCAATCATTTTACGATAATTTCAAGGTTAATCCAAATGAAACTAAAGGAAAATCTCTTTTTAGTCTGGGTAAGGGACAATGGGATATTCCTAAATTGCGAAATCTTTTGGAAAAAATTTTACCTAAAAGCACAGAGTTCAATGATTATGAAGTGGAACATGAATTCCCGGGCATCGGATATAAAAAGATGATTCTTAACGCCCGTAGAATCTACAGGGGAGATGTAGGTACACAACTTATCTTACTGGCAATTGAAGACCTCACAGATAATTAATTATCATATGAATTTTTAGAAATAGGGTCTACTCCTGTTTTGAGAATAAATATATTATATCCTATGTAGTTTAATTAGATGGAACTCAATGAATTTGACTTAATTCAGGCTTAAATACTGTCTTAATTACATCATTATGATAAAAAAACAGAATATTAATTGGTTCTTGATGAAAAGACAATCAATAGTTAATTAAAGGTTGGATGTGTAAAAGAATGAAAGCCAGTGAATTTATAGGAATGAAGGTTTTAGATAAAGAAGCGCATGAAATAGGTAAAGTAGCTGAACTTTCTATTGAACTGGAAAAATGTATGGTGGATAAAATATTCATCTCCGTGGGTGGGGCTTTAAATAAGAAATATTTCGCTGTAGGTGAAGATGATATATATGTTATAGGAGATTATGTGCAATTAAAACTTGATAAAGAAGGTGTTGAACAAAAGATCCGTTTGGATAAATTGAAGGACTTCACTCCAAAGGGAAATCACTTCACAGACATTTTAGGAAAGGCAGTATTGACTCAGGAAGGTTTGGAAATAGGTAAGATTAGTGACATGGTCATAGACTCTAAAGGCTGTCTCATCCACAACATAATAATGGCTACTGGAAACACCTTCACCAAAAAACATTTAATGATCTCTGATAATGATATCATCAGTATTGGAGATTACGTGATTCTAAAATTAACAAAGGAAGATGTCGAAGCGAAGATTATAGATTAAAAAAAAAATTTTTCTAAGAATCCGGGAAAATGATCTCGCCCTAAAAAAAATAGGGAAATATTATGGTTTTTAGGGGCTTATCAACTAATCATCAGAGACTTCAAGATCATATTGTAAGCTGTTGCAGTCTGATTAACAGCATATGATGGTCCTATAGCAGTAATTACATAGTAATAATTGTTTTGTTGAATTATAGTGGTTTTCTCTGCTGAAGTTGAACCTAAATTTCCCAGTTGAGTTGCTGATAGATTATCAACAGTCAAGGAAGACACTGAGGAATTAGTTGTATTAGACGCAATGGAATTAGTGCTTGGTAAATTTATTGTACCTTGGACTTTCTGTTGCATTTGAATGATAATGTAAGATGGTTGAGATGTACCATTTGAATCAGCGAAGTTTGCAGTGAATGTAACCTCTGAATACAGTGAAGTGTTACTAAAATTTCCAACTAAACTAGTCTGAGACCAGCCACCTGGATATTGAAAGGAAACTTTCCCCATCTGGAAAGTGTTATTTCCTGAAAAAGCCACCACCAGTACTAGTATAATTAAAACTACCACAATCAATATTCCCGGTAAAATAAAACTTTCCTTATCCATTTTATAATCACCGTATACTCTTTATGTAAATACAAATGGATATTATTTTTGGCCACCCTGAAAATTTATCAAAAATAACTTTCATCTATATAATTTAAAACACACAATAAATAATACTCGGAAGTTTAATTAAAAAAAAAGAATTGAGGTGATTTATTTTGGTAGGAGTACTAGAACCAATAACATTTAGTCAAGAAATAGATGGAAACGTATATGAGCTGATAATACCTAAAGAATTCATTAGGGATGTTCAGTTCAGTGGGGAACATCTTAACATCATGCTGCGAGTTACCGGGCCAGATACAGGAAAAATAACCGATTTCTTTGAGGATTATGAAGAACAAGAATTTAAAATAAAAACCACCGAAAATACAGGTGAAAAAATATCAGATGAATTCATTTTAACTTCTGCTTATATAGATGAAGGCCCTCACCTATCCGTTGATATAGATATAGAACCTCCCAGTGTTAGAGCCATACTAGACTTTAAAAAGAAATAATTCATAATTATTAATTTTGAATACAACATTTAGGATTAGATTTAAGATTTCAACTCTTCTAAAAAAATAAATGTGTCACAAGAATTGCATAAGAAGTAATAATTTAGGAAATCGTATAGATCAATGTTCATAATCACTTTAACTCAATGAAAGCTCTTAGAACCGTTTTTATAGTTTTTATATAAAAGTTTACATACTAACGAGATCATATATATTATTAAAAAAAATTTGAGGAGTTGTTAATAATATACAAGAAATGAGACCTTAGTGGTGGAGCTAGAAGTAGAACTAGAATAAGAATGAAGCATAGTTTGAGATGATTAGATGCGTATTTGCGTTCATATTAGGAAGGGGGATTTTCAATGAATGATGAAAGAAATGTTTATATTGGTATTTTAGCTATAATATTAGGATTTATAGTGATTGCATTTCCTTTAGTCAGTGTTTTCACATTTAGTATTCTTGTTGGAATTGGAATAATATTTTTAGGGATATGGTTAGTGATTCAAGCTTATAATGTTTGGAGTAAAAATTTAGCCGCGGGCATAGCGGATTTGATATTAGCATTTTTTGCCGTATTATTTGGAATAGTTTTCACTGGGAATATAACTGCATTAAGCTTTTTAACATTTTTAGCATTATATATAGTAGGATTTTTCCTAATATTAACCGGTATAACCGCATTATTATCAACTAAAGGAACTAAAGCCAAAGTAATAGGTGCTTTAGGAGTTATACTGGGCCTCTTATATTTAATTATGGCAATATACCTGAGAAATCCACTATTCTTAGCCATAATATTAGGTGCATTCCTAATAATAGCAGGATTCATGGAAATATTCTTAACAACCCCAGAATTACCGTTTAAAACCGATAATTCGGATAAATGACCATAGAATTAATTTCTAAAATAAAATTTAGCAAAAACTGCGTAAAAGGAAAAAAAATTAGTATTAAATGGCTATAATTGGAATCTATAATAATTCTAAGCTTATTTGATCGAATAAGATGTGTAATTATGTACGAATTAATATTTTTCCTTTTGGTGGTTTTCATTTTTGCATTATTTTCTCGTAAATTAGTGCAAAAATACATAACGGATCAGATGTTTCTAGTTATGGCTGGAATAATTTCCGGCTTAGTCTTCTCCACACAAATTAATCTTGGAAACCAATTCAATCTTATTCTTTTAATCGCAGAATTAGCATTAGTATTAGTTCTATTCAGCGACGCATCCCGAATTGGATTATCATACACCATCCACCAGCATACTATTCCCTTACGATTACTAAGTATAGGGATGCCACTAACCATCTTTTCAGGGATTATATTTGCTGCAATTCTACTCAGCAAACTTAGCATATGGGAAGCAGCTATAATTGGCACATTATTAGCTCCAACCGATGCAGCCTTAGGGAAAACTGTTTTCGAAAATAAAAAATTACCTTCAAAAATGCGTAAAGGATTGGAAATTGAAAGTGGCTTAAATGATGGTTTAGCAGTGCCTTTCCTAATTCTATTATAGCCTGGTCTGTTGCAGAAGAAACATTCCATCCCGGACAATAGATGTCAACGATACATTTATAAGGAATGGACCTAATGTTTATATGGTGATAATCTTGTTAACCATAGTAGATATTGAAGAAGACCCCACATTCCAAGTATTTAAAGATAAAAAGAAAGGGAGAAGCCGTGCAACAATAGAAGGTTATTTATACAGCTTAAAAGGATTCTGTAACTATGTAGATAAGACTCCTACAGAAATACACGATATATGCAAGGCGGAATTAAGAAAGAATGTTCCGGAATTTGACCAATGGATACTGGAAGCTTTAGAGAGTTATGTATTATATATGATTGATGAAAATCGTACAGTTAATGGAGTTAAGAAGCAATTAAGCCGAGTAAAAGGATTCCTTCACGCTCTTCACATTAAACCCACCCCGGATATTGAGGTGAATATGAAACCCATTACAGAAGACCCTAATGAACTTTTATCTGTAGAGGATATTAGGAAAGCAATAAAATATAGTAATCCCACTTATCAAACTATATTTATTACGCAGTGTCAAACGGGTTTAGCAATTTCTGATACTTTATTACTCGATGTTGGGGATTTCATTAAAGCTGTTAGTGATAAAAAGGAAGAACTGACTTTAAAAGAGGCTATATATCGGGTTAAAAGTGATTCACTGATAGGATGTTTTGATTTAACAAGGAAGAAAACTTCTAACCATTTTTATACATTCGCATCTCCAGAAGCACTCCGAGCTATAGCCGCACTTCTGGAGGATAGGGATGAGTATTTAACCCCAAATTCACCTATATTCTTAAAGCAAGTTAACAGGCTACCCCTAGAATTGAGAGAGAAAGGATTCACCAATGAAAATATGAGATTAACCCCTCAAGCGGCGAAGGATTACGTTNNAGGTATATTTCCAGAAAAGAAGGTTAACGGTAAGACAAGGAGGCATTTCAGAACTCATAAATTAAGGAAATGGTATAGTAACCAGCTATATATCACTGATTTAAAATGGGAGGATATAAAATTCCTCATGGGTCAAAGAACCAATGATGTACTAGAGCAATACATAAACACTAATAATTACAATTCCCTTAAATCCAATTACCGGAAAGCATTACCATTCTTAGCTATTAATGATGAAATAATAATGGAAGAAAANNTAGTAAAAGAGAATAAACTCATAAATTTATTTTTTTTTTAATTAATATAATAAATCAACTTTAATTGAAAATTGTTATAATTCTTTAATTATAGATTTATACGTAGATATAATCATATTTTCATCACATTGACCATCTAAATCCACTTTTATGTATTCATCTTCACTAATAGTTTCATCTCTTAAAATGATTTCTATTTTACAATCTATTGGATGTTTCAAAAGGACGTTATTTTTTAAATCTAAAAGC
>PMNN01000240.1 GCA_003161815.1 Methanobacterium sp.
GCAGAAATCAAAGCTGTAAAACCCTATACACATGGAATAATCTTATTCCGGTACGGATTCTCCAACATCAATGATTTAGAATAAACTTAATTATCATCAAACAAAACTAACAATAATAATGATTCATGTGATAAAAATATGAAAGTTAAATACATTACCATCATAGTTGAGGATATATGATGAATCAATCAAATTTTACACAGAAGTTATGGGATTTGAAGTAGATATTCAACACAATCCCCAACCTGGAGCAACAATCACATTATTGAAAAGGTAGGGGAATGCTATAGTAGAGCTTATAAAAAATACGGAAATGAAACTGGACCTATTTTCGAGTGGGAATAGATGTCCAAACATAAACACCACAGTGAAAGAACTCAAAATCTAAAGGCGCCAAAATCACCATGGAACCCATACCAATAACAGTTGGAACCCTTACCTTCTTAGAAGACCCAAATGGAGTCAAAATAGGTCAATTCAACACTACTAATCCTTTTTTCAATTCATTACGGTTATTATTTGCTTCTGTAATTTATAAATATTACAATGAAGGAAAACAGCTCACTTATTGAGTTTGGATAATTTAAACAGCTTAAAAGGGAAAACAGGAAACTCCAAGTCAAATAACTGAAATATTGGATCAAATAACTCCTGAAGACGAATTATTAAAGGAGAATAGTAACTTATCAGAAGCTCTCAATGGCGTGATGCATCATAATGAGTTATAAAAGAATCAGATGAATGAGATGAAGTTTTACTCCAAAAAATTCTGTTAAAACTGAAAAAACTTAAAAATAAGGCCTAAACGGAAAAACTTATATATTATCATGTATGTTAAATAATTATAATTATAAATAATCATAAATTATGGGGTTATTTTAGGGGTGGTTGCTTCTATGTTGACATCGGTTCAGAAGGAAATATTGCAGAGTTTGATTAATTTGTACCGTAAAGCGGAAGGTAAGTCTATTAAGGGTGAGGAAATTGCTGAGATTATGAGTCGAAATCCGGGCACGATAAGGAATCAGATGCAGTCTCTTAGAAGTTTAGGGCTTGTTAAGGGAGTTCCAGGTCCGCGTGGAGGTTATAAACCTACAATCGAAGCTTATCATACTTTAAATATTACTGATATTAGTAAAGAGACTCAGGTGCCTATTTTTAAAGGTGGGAAGGAGTTGAAGGATATTACTGTGGCTAAAATTGAGTTTACCAGTATACCGCATCCTGGTGAGTGTGAAGCCGCTATAAAAGCCATTGGTAATATTAAACGTATAGATTTAGGTGATAGAATAAGGATAGGTCCTACACCAGTGAATAAATTAATAGTTAATGGTGTGGTGGTTGGTAGAGATGATATGGATAATATTCTACTTCTGGACACCACGGGAATTCGTAGTATTCCCAAGAAGAAAGTTATAGAGGTGGCTAGTAAGGATTTAATTACCTTAAAACCAACTTTGAGTATAAGAGAAGCTGCGAAAGTTTTATCAACTAGGGATATAGAGGGTGCTCCTGTCATTGGGGATGGGAAGATTATGGGAATTTTAACTCTCAGTGATATTACTAGAGCGTTAGCTGAAGATAAAGAGAATCTCAAAGTGACTGAAATCATGTCTGATCAAATTATAACTGTAGAAGAGGATGTGATGATCTCTGAGGCTATTGATATTATGAATAAAAATAATATTGGAAGGCTCATAGTTACAGATGGAAAAGGAGCTCCTAAGGGAATTGTAACACGCACGGACTTACTTGATAAGATTGCCAGTCCTAAATAATAAATAATATAATCCTTTTTTTTAAAATCATTTTTTCTTAAGACTATAACTGATTTATTAGTTTATTTTTTTTTGGCCTTAATTGGTAAAATAATATTCAAATATCCAATGATTATCAAAATATTTATTTAACAATTTAGGAAGTGTAACAGTTTGAAGGTTAAACAAATGAAACTACAGGATAAAATGAGTGTCCTGGAATTAATTGAAGAAATGGGTAAAACCGGAGTACTAGGCGCAGGCCGCCTTAACCACGCCACTCAATTATTCTCTCAAATGATTAAAGATGAGGAAACCACCGTATTTTTAAGTTTAGCGGGTCCATTAGTACCGGGAGGGCTCAGGAAAATCATCCGAGACTTAATACAAAGAGAAGAGATTGAGGTGCTCATCACCAGCGGTGCAAACATCACACATGATCTACTTGAGTCTTTCGGAGGTCATCACTACCGAAATATATCTGGGGATGATGAAAAACTATGCCAGATGGGTGTGGGTAGAATAGGGGATATATACACTAAATCAGAGGATTTCATGGTTTTTGAGGAGAAAATATTGGATATAATCTCCCAGATAGCGGAAGAAAAAAACAATTTAACTATAACTGAATTCTTAGCTGAAATTGGTGATAGAATTGATGATAAGGAATCCATTTTAAAAACCGCAGCAGATAAAGGAATACCCATCTACGCTCCAGGTATTGTAGATAGTATGTTGGGATTACAATTATGGATGTACACTCAGGAGAATGAATTAATTTTAGATGCTGTAGGGGATATGCATACATTATCTGATATTGTTTATAACTCCAAGAAGGTGTCCACGGTTATGCTCGGTGGTGGTTTACCTAAACATTATGCATTAGCATCAAATCTTCTTAAAGGCGGTGTAGATNNAGGAGGTGTGGATGCCGGTATACAGGTAATCATGGATCGTGGTGAAACTGGAAGTTTAAGCGGCGCACCATTGGAGGAGGCGAAATCCTGGGCTAAAGCTAAATGTGGATCTAATTTAGTAACAGTTATTGGAGACGCCACTATAATATTCCCTTTAATAGTGGCTGGTGCTTGGGAAATCCTATCCGAATAAAAAAAAAATTTTGATATAATAAAAATATTTAAAAAATTCTTTCTTTAGAACTTATTTTATTATAAGAAATTCAAATAATCATTTTTAACGTTAAAAAAATATTTTGTAAGGAAGGTTTGATTGATATTTTACTAGCTCTATTTTATGCACTCTCTGGGTTATTTATGAAAATCTCAGATGATGCTAATGACCGGAAAAATAATAAATTTTTAGGCGTAGTAGCTGCTGTAATCTGCGGTATTTCAATAGGATATTTAGCAGTTACTAATGCTGATGCTGCTGTTATATTCTTAAGTATTCTTATTGGAACTTTAGCAGCATGGAAGATAGATTGCCTTAATCACATTATTTCCCTCCTGATATTTTTAGGGATAATAATAATTATAGGCTTTCCAACTATTGGTATTCTAACATTAATAGTCTGTGCAGGTGCTGCTTTCCTAGACGAGATGGGTAATGACAGTAAATGGGTTGCAAGGAATAACATCCTTTACAACTTCTTCCAGTATAGATTCACTCTTAAAATAATAATCCTCTTATTCGCAGTTCTAGGTTTATTTAAAACGTTAATTCCATTTCAGATTCAGGGTTTACAATTTTTAAGCTTCTACACTTTTATATTCTTCTGTTTATTTGAAATAAGTTATGAATTAGTGGGGTTAAAGTTTGATGCTATCTATGAAATTATAAGGCAAAAGTTTATTTGCGGACTATAAAGAGGAGATTAAACAAATTCAGTAGAGACTTGAAGAGTGGGGAAGGATTTAAGAAACCATACAGCCTATTATATCGTGAAACCACTATACAAGTTATTAAAAGCTTCTACCTCCACCATGAGATAGATTATCCGAAAATCAGATGTAAAACGAGTAATGGAAGGCCCCAAACCATTGAGGATTTACCAAGTAAGGATGATATTAAAAAAATGTTGGCTCGATCAAATCCCGAATATTAAGCAATTATTCTGCTAATGCTTACTAGTGGAATGAGAGTTAGTGATATAAGAAAACTTACGATTAAGGATTACTTAAAATCATTAAAAATAAGTAGGAAGTAATTCTGAGTTCATTGTACTGACCACTTTGGAAAGCGAAGGTTTTTTTTTGAGAGGAAATTGTATTAAACTCTTAGAATCTATCAATTTATAGTAAATATATTCATATCTACAAAAATGGGGGGGATTTGTTTTGAAATCTGGAATGGTGTTATTGGGTGTTGTATTGACTTTGATGGCTGTCATTTTTGTATCAGGCTGTATTAGCACTGAAAATGTTTTATATCAATATAATCTGTCGGCGGGTCAATCTCCAAATTATATAGGTGCACAAAATGTTACAATACCTAATGGAACAAAAAACGTTACGATTAAATGCGAAAATTTGACGAAATTAAATTCTAGTTTAAATACTTCATATGTGATTATTTACGTTTTAAATACCGTTCCGGTGACCATTTCAGTGAGAGGAAACCAAACAAGCGTAGCACAATACCACTCCAACATAATATTACAGAAAACTATTAACTTAACAAATAAAACCAAATCAGTATCAGATAACTTTACATTCAATAATACAAATATAAAAGGCATTTTAATCGTGAATGGGAACACCAAAGGCACTATCCAAATAATAACAACATAAAATTCAGAAAAATCTATTGGAAAGACATCACTTAATTGTCTATACAATTTATTAATGAAAATGAAAACATATCTTCATGCAAGCATATGATCGTAAGTCTAGTAAAGTGGTGTATTTATATCGTAATTTTGATATAAGATTTAGGGTCTTAGATTTTTCAA
>PMNN01000029.1 GCA_003161815.1 Methanobacterium sp.
GCTCTCATCGCCATTATATTAGCTTCCGTACCCCCAGTAATTATATGACCGTGAACATCAGTTTTACCCAATAGATTCCCCAGCAGGGCTATTACTTCAACTTCCATTGCTTTAGTACCCTGAAAAAGCCCAGGATCTCCTAGATTCGATTCCAAGAACATGCAGTAAGCTTTCACTCCCACTTCATGAGGACATGTGCACATTGATCCCAGAATTTTACCCGAACGATGAGTCATATCCTGTTCTTTGAAGTTTCTAAGTGTCTTAAATACTTCATTCCTTGAAATTCCCTTGGCATCCATTTTTTAAGCCTTTAAAAAATTAGATTAATAGAATATAAAAAAAATAGAAATAGAATTAGTTTATCTGATAAAATAAATTATTTAGTCCTGTATAATCTTCCGTGCAGCTTTAAGAAGCAATTTTTTCTCTACACGAGCTACTACTTCCCTTACCGTAGCCACAGCATCAGTGTTAGCAGATACAGAAGTGATACCCAGCTCCACGAGTTTCTCTACGACAGAAGGCATGCTTCCAGCCTGACCACAAATACTTGTTTTAACCCCTGCTTTGTTACACTCCTTAATAACTCGTTCTATTAATTTTAAAACTGCAGGATGTTTCTCAGAATAAAGATCAGCCACGTTCTCATTGTTACGATCAATTGCTAGAGTGTACTGAGTTAAATCATTAGTTCCAAANNGCTGGTGTTTCCACCATTATCCCAAACTCGATGGTTTTCTGTGGTTTCAATCCCACCTCACGAGCTATTTTTTTAGCCTGCTTGAGTTCATCAGGATGCTGCAGTAATGGTAGCATTATACCTATATTAGTGTATCCCTGCTCATGGAGTTTTTTTATGGCTTTATATTCTGCCTTTAAAATTTCAGGTTCATCTAACTCTCTTCTAATACCCCTCCAACCTAACATAGGGTTATGTTCGTATGGTTCATCCTCTCCACCTTTAAGGGATTTGAATTCATCAGTAGGGGCATCCAAGGTCCTGTACCATACCGTTTTAGGGTAAAAAGCATCGGCCACTTTAAGGATGTTCTCCACAAGTAATTTTATCAATTCATCTTCCCTTCCTTCTCTTATGAATTTTTTAGGATGAACACCTGTGGTTAGCATCATATGTTCTGTTCTAAGAAGCCCTACTCCGTCGGCACCAGTCAAAGATGCTTTTTTAGCTGCCTCTGGCATGCTGACGTTTACCTTAACTTCTGTGACCGTAAGGAAAGATTGATGGACTACGGTTGTTTTTTCCACTTCCCCATCTTTTTGAGTGGATTCCACTACTTTTCCTTCGTAAACTAATCCTTTATTTCCATCTAATGATACCATGGAATTTTCTTTTAAGACTTTACTAGCATCTCCTGTTCCCACTACACTGGGTATTCCCAGTTCTCGGGAGACTATAGCTGCATGACAGGTCACCCCACCTTCATCGGTGATTATTCCATTAGCACGCTTCATAGCAGGTACCATGTCCGGAGTGGTCATCACTGTAACTAATATATCTCCGACGAGGATTTTATCTAATTCATCTGTGTCCCGGATGATTTTAACCTTACCTGAGGCCATACCCGGGCTTGCGCCTAATCCTTTAGTTATTATTATTCTTTCAATTTCCGCTTTTGTGGTGTCTTCTGCTGTTTTATTCAGGGTGGTTATTGGTCTTGATTGTAGCATGAAGATTTGATCTTCTTCCATAGCCCATTCTGTATCCTGTGGGAAATTGTAGTGGTCCTGTATTGTCTTTCCAAGTTTACTTAGTCCAGCTATTTCATCATTGTCAAGTACTTGTTTATTTCTCAAATTTTCTGGAACTGGAATTTTCTCGGTTTTACCCGTGTTTGGATTTTTCCGGTACATAATGCTTTTTTCACTGATTTGATAATCAATAATCTCTTCAGTTTCTTTGTTAACCCAGATTGTGTCTGGAGTTACTGTACCAGATACTACGGCTTCTCCCAGTCCCCATGCCGCTTCAATCAATATTTTTTCATCACCTGTTGAGGGATGTACTGTGAACATTACACCTGCTTTTTCTGCATTTACCATTTCCTGTACTACAACTGCAATATATACGATCGAGTGGTCGAAATTATTTTCTTCCCTGTAAAATATGGCGCGGGCTCCGAAAAGTGATGCCCAGCATTTTCTAACATATTTTATTAGTTCTTCTTCACCTTTAACGTTAAGATATGTATCCTGTTGCCCTGCAAAAGATGCTTCTGGCAGATCTTCAGCTGTAGCAGATGATCTTATCGCTACAAATGCATTTTCTTTTCCAATTCTATGACATAATGCATTATAAGCCTCTTTAATGATAGTTTTAATGTCATCTGGTACTTCTGTTTCATTTATTATGCTCTTAATCTTCCGCGCTGCTTGTTGAAGTTCCTGGTTATTGTTGACGTCTAATGCATCGAGAATTTCCATTATTTCATCGAAGATTTCNNGTTTCGTTTATAAATTGTTTATATGTTTGTGCGGTTATCACAAATCCCGGTGGTACTGGTATTCCAGCTTGGGTGAGTTCTCCTAAATTAGCACCTTTTCCACCAGCAATTGCCACATCATCTTTATTTAAATCCTCAAAGAATTCGACATAGTTCATGCTACACACTTCTTTTCTAATTTTTTATAAAAAATATTTATAATTAAANNAATTTCATTGCAGCTCTTCTTAAAGCTTCTTTCGCGTCTTTAAAATTCTTTTTATTGGTTTTAATTGTTAAAACCTTCTGGTTAGCTTTCACTAAAGCCACTGAACTCACAGGCTTCCCAAAAGCTTTCCTCATACCATCCTGCACTCGGTCTGCACCAGCACCAGTTGCCATGGGATTTTCCCGTACAATGTGATGAGGGTACACTCTGATTTTAAGTTGGTAACCCATTCTACCGGATCTTCTTTGCATATATCTGTTTGATGCTATCCTAGC
>PMNN01000149.1 GCA_003161815.1 Methanobacterium sp.
AGTTATAGAATTCTTTTATTACTTAGGGATTTGCTATTTTTATGAAATAACTTTTTTCTTAAATCTTACAAAATGATCATAATAATTTTGAACTAATTATTCTATACTAATTTAATTTAAATGGGATTCTTCTTAATTTCAATAAAATTAAGTTACTAATTAACCTTCCAATAAAAAATAATAAATTTATGGGATTTTTCATAATATGTGTGCTATTGTCGGAATAAATGGGGAAGCCATCTCCAATGAATTATATGATATGATGGTCACCCTGAAACATCGAGGACCTGATGGAAGCGGTGTATTTATAGATCAGGAGATTACCCATGGTGAATTGGATGATCTTAAAATACCGGAGGGTAACTTTGGTTTAGGCCATAATTTACTCTCTATAGTGGGATGTGAATCTTCACAACCTCTACAAGAAGATAACCTTATTTTAGTGTGTAATGGTGAAATCTATAATTATCGAGAACTAAAAAACTATTTTAAAATTGAATTTAAATCTGATTCAGATTGTGAAGTTATAATACATATTATTAAAAAGTTTTATCATAATTCGCTACGGCAAGCAGTTTTGGAAACCGTGAAGTATTTAGACGGTGATTATGCCTTTGCAGTCTATGATGGGAAGGATTTAGCAGTGGTGAGGGATCTCGTTGGTGTGAAGCCACTCTATTTTGGTGAAAATAAGATTAAAAAATTTTCTGCATTCGCATCTGAACGGAAAGCATTATGGAAGGTGGGTGTAAAAGATGTGGAAACATTACCACCAGGATATATGCTTTACAATTGGAAAATGGCTGAGTATGATGGATTAAAAAAGGTTCTAAATAATAAAAGATTCAATAGAGTTAAAGATACCTCTTCGAAGGATGATTTAAATAACTTTAATGATTTAAAGATTCAGTTAAAGCATTATTTACTCAAGGCTGTTGATAAAAGGTTGAATGGACTTTCAGAGGTGGGAGTCATGTTCTCTGCGGGGGTGGATAGTACATTACTCGCTTATTTATCAAGTGAATTAGATGTGGATACTTATCTTTACACGGTGGGCCATAAAGATTCGGTTGATCTTAAATATGCCTGTAGAACAGCAGAGATTATGGATTTACCTATACACATTAAAACCGTGGATGTGGAGGATGTTAAATATTACCTTCCGTTAGTGTTAAAGAGTATAGAGGAATTCAATGTTATGAAGTTAGGAGTGGGAATGCCCGTTTATATAGCTGCGGAGATGGCTCATCAAGATGGTTTAAAGGTAATACTTTCTGGACAGGGTGCTGATGAACTCTTCGCAGGTTATCATCGTTACCTTGAATTTTATCAACAGAAAGGTGAAGAGGCTCAAGAAAACTTAGAGGAGGATTTACTGAATCTTTACCAGGTTAATCTCCAGCGTGACGATTCAGTAGCTATGGCGAGTAGTGTGGAGTTGCGGGTGCCCTACTTGGATATGGATGTTATAAATATGGCAATTAATATACCTATGAAGTATAAAATAAATAATTATAATGACGTTTTAAGAAAATGCATCTTAAGAAGGGTTGCACTTGAGTGTGGTGTGCCGGAGGAGATTGCGTCGCGTCCGAAGAAAGCAGCGCAGTACGGCTCGGGCATCCATAAAATATTGGTTCGTAAGGTTTTCAAGGATGAATCTTACATGAAAACTCTTAATTCACTGAAAAGGATATAAATAATTTAATGATGGGGGATTGTAATACTTATGATTGAGAAGGAAGCGGAATTGATACTTGAAAAGTTTTCAGAGGCTTTAAAGAATATTCCTGAACTTGAAGAGACTCATTATATGGTGGATAATGTGAATTTAGCACGTGAAGATGTGGGAGTGGATAAAAACCCTACTAAGATACTTAGAAATGCTAATATTGACGAAGAGGGTAATCTTATAGTGGAAATAAGTAAATGGGTTAGATAATATGAGGTTAAAACTTGTCCTAGAATTATTAGACGTGCCGGGTCAGCTTTTAGATGCACTTAACCCTATTGGAAGACTGGGCGCGAATATTGTAGCTGTGATTCATCAAAGGGATGTTAAAACTGAACGGGGAACAATTCCGGTTCAGATAACTATTGAAGGTGATGAAGAAACCTTAAATAAAGTTTTAAAGATGTTAGAAACTAAGGGAATTCAGATTATACAAGTGGATGGAATACTCCGTAAGGAGAAAATCACCACTATACTCATTGGAAATATTATTGATCAAGATGTTAAGGATACAGTGAATATACTTAATCAGTTAGATGGTGTAAGAGTTGCGGATTTGGATTTGAAAATGTCAGATCATCCTGAGCACTCAGCTTCTAAGATTATAATTGAGGCAGATTATGGTCGTAAAAAATTGGTTACCAGTAAAATAAAGGAAATCGGGAGTAATAAGGGATTCCTAGTTATTAATGAAGTTTAAAAAATATTTAAAGGATAATTTTATTTTGGGGAGGAATTAATTTTATGAGGATATGTATCATTGGCTTTGGATCAGTAGGACAGGGAGTTGCTCAAGTATTCAATATGAAAAGAGACCGTATAAAACAGGATTATGACTTGGATCTCCAACTAGTAGCAGTAGCTGACAGTAAAGGGGCAGTAATATCCGAGGAGGGTATTAATCCTGCATTGCTCCTGGAGACGAAGCAGAATACCGGGAGAGTATCTGATTATCCAGAATATGGTGTTAATGGTGTAACTGGTATGGATTTACTGGATACGGTTGAATATGATTGTTTAGTAGAGGTTACTCCCACTAATATATGTGATGGTGAACCAGCAAGGAGTCACATGTTAAAAGCGATGAATACGGGAAGAAACGTGGTAACCAGTAATAAAGGTCCTTTAGCATTAGGATTCACTGAATTACGGGATACTGCACAGGATAATAATGTAATGTTTAAGTATGAGGCTTCAGTTGGTGGAGCCATGCCTATCATAAATTTTGCTCAGGAAACCCTCTCTGGCTGTGAAATAGAGTCGATTTACGGTATTTTAAATGGCACCACTAATTATATACTCAGCCGGATGGCTAAGGAGGGTTCATCATATAATCAAACTCTTAATGAAGCTCAGGAGATGAATATAGCTGAAACAAATCCTACTCAGGATGTGGAAGGGGAGGATGCCGCTTGTAAAGTGGTGATATTAGCTAACAGTATAATGAATATGAATGTAACTTATAATGATGTTATGGTGAAGGGTATATCACAGATCACACCTGAATCAATTCAGTTAGCTAAAAAGGAGGGTTACCTTATAAAACTCATTGGGGAAGTTTCACATGACTCCTTGGAGGTGTCACCTCGACTAGTGAATGAGGGTTCACCCTTCGCTGTAGAGGGTACCTTGAATGTGGCTACTCTTAAAACAGACTTAGCGGATGATGTTACAGTGGTGGGTAAAGGTGCCGGTTCAATAGAAACCGCCTCAGCTATTTTAAGTGATATTATAAGCATTTCAAAATCCATGATCTAAGAAAAAACAAAATTAAAAATATATAATCTTTTTCTGATATGTATTTATTCTGGGATTAATCTAAATTTTAATGAAGGATTTCCTTAAAAAATGGGTATATAAAACTTTGTTTGTAGGGGAGAGTAGTTTAATTATGAAGTATGTTGTGGTTATAGGGGATGGTATGGCTGATTACACATTGGAGGAGTTAGAGGGTAGAACACCTCTTCAAGCTGCAGAGACTCCTAACATGGATTATATAGCATCCCGTGGTGTAAGTGGATTACTTAAAACAGTCCCAGATGGTATGGAGCCGGGTTCTGATGTGGCTAATCTATCAATAATGGGTTACAATCCTAAAGAATGTTACACTGGCCGCGGACCATTAGAAGCAGCTAGTATAGGTGCTGATTTTAATGGGGATGAGTTAGCCTTCCGCTGCAACTTCATCACCATCCATGAAGACCGTATAATAGATTTCAATGCTGATCACATTAGCACCGAAGAAGCTTCAGAACTCATAGAAGCTTTAAATCAAAAATTCTACCATTGGGGAAAGTTTTATCTAGGAACTAGTTATCGAAACCTTTTCATATTCAAAAATAATGGATCATCACCTCTTAAATCAACTCCACCACACGATATAGTAAATGAACCTTTATCAGATAATCTTATAAAACCCCGTGACCATGAAAAAGCAGTTATATTAAATAAAATAATGGACGACTCCAGGACAGTGCTTAGAAATCATCCTATTAACCTTAAAAGAATCGAAGATGGTAAAAAACCCGGTAATATGATTTGGCTGTGGGGACAGGGTGGCAAGCCGCAAATGACTCCATTCAAGGAAAAATATGGCCTTAAAGGTGCCACCATCACTGGAGTGGATCTTATAAAAGGAATAGGAGTTTATTTAGGATTCACCAATATAAATGTTCCTGGAGCTACCGGTTACTATGACACTGATTACTGTGGAAAAGCTAAATACGCTCTTGAAGCATTAAAGGATCAAGATATAGTATTTATTCATGTAGAAGCTCCTGATGAAGCAGGTCATGCTGGAGACCTTACCGAGAAAATTAAAGCTATAGAACGAATTGACCATCGAATACTAGAAAAACTCCTGGATAATCTATCAGAGTTTAATGATTACTCCATTAGTATTCTACCTGACCATCCCACACCAATAAAAGTTAAAACACATACCACGGATCCGGTACCATGCGCTATGTACTCAACTGGTGGTAAACGAGATGATGTGCAGTATTATGATGAATACTCCGCAAAGAATGGTTCACAGGGTTTGATGGATGGATACAGATTCATAGAGAATTACTTAAATTATTCTAGATTAATATAAATTTTAAATATTTCTGTTTTACTCATGGGAGAACTTTATTATAAAAGGTTTTACATTAATATTCATTAAGATTTAAAATAAGTTTAATATAATCTATTTAACTATCATTTGGGGAAACCTAAAAATTTAGGAGTTGATTGACTTTGTCAAAATATATAGTGGTTACTGGTGGTGTAGTAAGTTCCATTGGGAAAGGAATAACAGCAGCATCTATTGGAAGGATTTTAAGGAGTTATGGCGTTGATGTTACAGCCATAAAGATTGATCCATACCTCAACTGGGATTCCGGAACGCTTAACCCTTATCAACATGGGGAAGTTTTCGTAACTGAGGATGGTATGGAAACTGATCTGGATTTAGGTCACTATGAAAGATTCCTGAATGTTAATCTCAGCGGTGAATCCAACATAACCACGGGTAAAGTTTATTCATCAGTTATAAATAAGGAGCGTAAAGGTGATTAC
>PMNN01000236.1 GCA_003161815.1 Methanobacterium sp.
CTATAATATATTTTAATAAAAATACTTTAAATTGAATAAATTTATTTTTAAAACTGAAAGAATAATCATTCAAATAATTAAAGGGAGTTATATTTAAAAATGACAGTAAAAATTAATGAATACTATTTATTACTTAAAGGCAATTACATCTTCGCAGAAATCGCCGAGCGTGTTGAAAATTATCAAACAGAACATCCCCAAGCAAACATAATCAAAATGGGCATCGGTGACGTAAATAAACCCCTAACTCATGCTGTGATTCGTGAATTCCAAAATGCAGTAAAGGAAATGAGTAAAGCGGACACATTCCATGGATACGGACCTGAACAAGGATACCAATTCCTAATAGAAGAGATCATTAAAAATGAATACAAACCACGGGGCATAGAATTGAATGAAAATGAAGTCTTCATAAGTGACGGAGCAAAATGCGACACTGGAAACATACAAGAAATCTTCAGCCTCAATAACAAAGTAGCAGTGACCGATCCAGTATATCCCGTCTATGTGGATAGTAACGTTATGGCAGGGCGAACTGGATCCATGAATAAAGATGGACGTTACCAAAATTTGACTTATCTACCCTGTACTGAAGAAAATAAATTCGTGCCCGAACTACCCAATTCAAATATAGATTTAATATACTTATGCTATCCTAACAATCCCACCGGCACTACTTTAAATAAGGAACAATTACGTGAATGGGTTGATTATGCAAAAGATAATAAATCAATTATACTATTCGACGCTGCCTACGAGGCATATATACAAGAAAAAAATATTCCACACAGTATCTATGAAATAGAAGGTGCAAGGGATGTTGCTGTTGAATTCCGAAGCTTCTCCAAGAACGCGGGATTTACTGGAACTCGTTGCGCCTACACTGTGGTGCCTGAGGAGATAATGGGATATGATGTTCATGGACACACGCATCCGTTAAATTCTCTCTGGAAGCGCCGTCAAACCACCAAGTTTAATGGTGTATCCTATCCCGTACAAAAAGCTGCCATGGCAGTTTACTCATCTGAGGGAAAAAATGAAATTAAAGAGTTAATAAATTATTATATGAAAAACTCTGCAGTAATCCGTGAAAGTCTAAAAAATATTGGTTTAAATGTTTACGGTGGAGTTAACTCACCATATATTTGGACTAAAATCCCTAAAAACATGAATTCATGGGACTTCTTTGATTTACTGCTTGATAAAGCCCATATTGTAGGCACTCCTGGAGTAGGCTTCGGCCCTAGCGGTGAAGGTTACCTTAGACTCTCCGCATTCAACACACTTAAGAATACTAAAGAAGCCATGGAACGGATTTCAAACCTTTCTTTCTAAACTTTTTTATTTGTAGGAAGAACCTAATTTGCATGAATAAAAGATAATATGAAAATAAAACGATATGAGGTGATTAAATTTGAGTTATGAAAATAAACTTAAGAATATGAGTAACGAAGCTCTCCATTTGGAATGTGTGACATTTGTCGATGCGGTTACTGGTGATGATAATAATCGTAAATTATCTAATCCTGAAGAAAAAGATCAAGCTAACAAAATAATGATAGCATCTATTAAAAGGATGGACAACGATAGTAATTCAATTGAGCTTCTTCGATCGTGTACTGTTACACTGCAAAATATTATTAAGGACTCATCTGAAAAATACAGTGATATACCTAAACAGATTCTTAAATGGAAACCAAAATAAATATTCCTGTATCGTTACACTTAATCTTCTAAAAATTTTTTTTTGAATAAAAAAAAATGGGTAATTTTTTTCATTTATTCCAATTACATATACAATTCCATAATTCGAATATTTATAATAATTGTGTAAGTTTGATTGATTTTGAAACTTTTTATATTTTTTTTCAGGAATTAATGATAATCTTTATAAGTAATAATTATTATTATAATAATGTAGGGTGCATTAAGAAACAAAAAATTTATTGAAATAATTGATTTATGAACTTTTAACGCCTTCCAAAAAATAAAAAATAAATTAAAAAAACAATAATAATGCACCCTAACTTTTTTTTAATTCTTACTTATATTTAGATACATCTGATTGTTTGCTTAAATTATTCCCGGATTATCTATAAAAAAAAATTAAAAGATTTTTTTTTTATCCTGTTTTGAATTTTAACGTGTATGCTAATGTTAAGTAATTTCCTGCTTTGTCTTTAACTGTACTGGCTGGTATGTAAACTTGATAAGTGTCATTACTAAGGTGATTGTAGGTTGTTTTTATGGTTAACGTGTTACCACTGATAATTTTAGATGCTAATGAAACAATTATTCCGGTAGTTAAGTTTTTAATATAAATAGCCGAATAATTAGGTCCTGCAATGATGTTTTCGGTGAATTTAATAGTTACAGGTGCAGTCAGAGACACATTGATGGCGTTATTTACTGGTGAAGTTGAAGATATTTTTGGCGGGACTTTGTCAATAATATACGTCTGCGAGTAAACCAGTGATTTAACTCCTGAATGCACTGCCAAATATTCCAGGATTGTTGTCGTGCTGATGGTTATCGGATTAACGTATTTGAGGCTATTAATGGTGGGTGTAGTTCCGTTGAGGGTATAGTAAATTGTTGAAGGCATATTAGTTTTAAGAGTAATTATTTTAGTGGTATTGTAATATCCCCCATTTAGAGTTGCAGTTACTATTAGAGGATCCTGAATTGCATACAAATTACCATCATAACACCCGAAGTATAGTGTCCCATCCGATCCAATAGCTGGAGACGAATCTATACTATCACCGGCGGTATACTTCCATTTTAATATTCCAGTAGAGGATAATGCATACAAATTATAATCATAGCTTCCCAAATATATTGTACCATCAGATCCAATAATTGGAGAAGATTTCACGTATGATCCGGTGGTGTATTTCCATTTTAACGTGCCATTTGGATTTAATGCATACAAATTATCGTTAAAATTTCCAATGTATATGGTTCCATCAGAACCAATACTGGGAGGCATTACTATAATACTTCTTGTGTTGTAACTCCATTTTAACGTGCCATTTGGATTAAATGCATACAAATTACCATCAAAGCATCCAACATATATGGTTCCATCCGATCCAATAGCTGGGGATGAATATATAGCATAGTCCGTAGTGTACTTCCATTTTAGTGTGCCATTAGGATTTAGAGCGTATATTTTACGATCATCACTTCCGAAGTATATGGTTCCATCCGATCCAATAGCCGGTGATGAATATACATCATTTATGGTAGTGTACTTCCATTTTAGTGTGCCATTAGGATTTAGAGCGTATAAATTACGATCTGCACTTCCGAAGTATATGGTTCCATCCGATCCAATAGCCGGTGATGAATATATACTTCCACCGGTATGGTAACTCCATTTCTTTGTACCATTTGGATTTATTGCGTATAAATTATCATCCATACTTCCGATGTAGATAGTGCTATTAATATTAATGGCTGGAGAGGAAAATATAGTATTTCCTGTAGTATAATTCCATTTAGTAGTGTTGGTTGCTGGTCCCTTAAACTGTGATTGACCGGTGTTCTGATCATCATGATGAAATTTAGGTTGCGAAGAATTAGTTAAACCAGCAGCCGAAACTGCTCCAGATAAAATAACTNNTAAGTTGTTCAATATCCATATTACTTCCTATTAAATGTAAATAGAAAACTTTAAATAAGAACTCATCTTTTTTGTATTTATAACATATTTAGAAATGTAGGCCTAGTTGGGATAAGATAAAAAATATTAATGCAATTCCCAGTGCAAATATTAAAGCGTAATAGATTGCGGTTGCAATTACGGTAATATAACCTGCTAAAACTAAGTAACCATCATTTTCAAGATTACCTAAAGATATAAACAGGATCCCATATGATGGTAGGAAGTCACCTAATGGTGCTATTATGGGTGTTATAAGTAGAATAGCTCCAAATGCCACTGCAACACCATTAATGTAATCCATTTTTCTACCAGTGGTTAAAAAACAAAGTCGTGGAGTTATAATTTTTTCTAGTGGTGTTAAAATATGTGATATTTCATTTAAAACTGATTCTATATCTTTTTTAGATATTTTGTAATCCCTGAAACGTTTAGGTATTAAAATCGGCCTGTTAAAGATTATGTCGCCACTGATTAGGAATATCGCTGATCCAAAAGGTATGCTTGAACCGGGTATTGATATTGGGAGCAAAAAAGGGGCAGTTAAGATCATACATGACATGTAAAGCCCACGTTCCCCAATAATATCGAGCAAATCATTTAACGTAATGCCTTCTATAGGAATTTTTGAAGAAATCTCAGATATAACCACAGAAAACTTTTCATTTCCCTCAACTCTCTCGGACAATATTAACTACCTCAAATGATTATGGAAACCCATTATTATTTCTTAAAAAAGGGAATCCTCATTTAATCCTTTTTTTCTATGGTATAATTATGCTGTTCAGAGAATATAACTTCCGAATAAGCAACTCCAATAAATGGTAGGATTATAACAAGCTACATTACTCTTTGTACATGATTTGATGTTAAATTTAATTTAAATTCATAACAGGAAACGCCGAAAAGAATAGGTTATTTAATCAGACGGTTAAAGAAATGCAACAAACCATGGACATTAACCAAGATAATTTAGAAAGAAATGCCAAACTAATTGGAGTAACGCTGAAGAATTATACGAAAATGCAAAAAAAGAAGCAGGATGGTAAAATTTTTACTTCTTACTTTATTAACAAATTTAAGATATAATTTGAAATTTTTTGTAAATTATTTTGAAGTATCTGTAACATTTACAAATCTTTACAATTTTACATTGTAAACTTTACAATAAAACGTGATTAATTTTATGCCAAAAAAATCTGCAGTAATAAATAATCCTTATCGAAAAGAAATTGAAGAAATGATTATTGAAGGTAAAAGCTCGCGAAAAATCAGTGACATGCTGAAAGACCAGGGAGAAAGTATCAGTCACACTGCCATAAACAATTATAAAAAAAATGATTTCAACATTCAAGAAGAAGCAGTAAGAGAATATAATAAAAAGCAGAGTAAAGATCGAAAGTCAGAGGCAGTGGAAAAAAAGGTTACCGAAATTGAATACTGTGATGATATAATCAATACAGCTGCCAAAATCGGAATCAAAATAGATTCAAGTCAAGGCATAACCAACTTAGATATCAAGAAACTTGGTTTGCAAGCAGTGAAGATTAAACATACCATCACTAAAGATGAACCAACACCAGTGATTGGTGTAGAGGTTGAGGAATGTGATGAAGAAGAACGACTACTCATTGAAGAAATCGGAGACTACCTCGCAAGACGAACAACTGAAAAAAAATACCAAGAGAAGAGCGAGCAGCAAAATTAAACTAAATATTAACCATATTACCCGAAAAACTACTGATATTTTTTATAATTAGACGATTTAACAAATTTAAATATAACTAATCCGACTAGTTCGTATTTTCGTATGATATATAGAGGAATATTGCTGCCAAAATAAATATTATAAATCCTATATTATTCCCCGTAAAGAGAAAGATAAATCTTGGAATATTGTTAATAATCCTAATACAAAGAATGCTCTTGCATAAATTTGCTTTTTCCATTTATTCCTTGATTGTGCATTTATTTTGTTAGTGCTTGCATATCTGTTTTCGAAATTTTTTTTGGTTTTATTATTGGGGTGATAAACTCTGACTATTTCTCTATAATTACTTTTGAAAATACACATTATGTAGAAAATGACAATTGATGCTTTATACCCACGGCAAAAATAGCCGGATTTCCATTATGAGTTAAAGTTAAAATTCTAAAGAACAAAAAAATGAATAAAAATTGAATTCCATAGCAAATCCATCCGTGCCAACGTACTGGTTTTGGCATTGCAAAATTTTCTTATATCTAAACCAATCTTCTCTAACATTTTTTTCCATAATTCATCGTCTCTTAAAAATTTATTTACATAAATTTTATGATCTGTATTTTTATTGAAGGTACTATTGGATTATTTTTGTTTCATGGTAAGGCTTCAATACTTATGTTTTGTTAAAAGGTATTCTGAAATCTTTATATAATAATTAAAGTATTAAAAATTCACAAACATCACGACTAATCCAATCCATTACATTCTTCAATTTTTTATTGCATTTGCAGCACGATCTCTACAATACCATGCTCATCATTTAATGATTTTCGAAGCGGTTCAATTGCACTGAGATCACCAATCTTACCAAGTGCACTGCTGCAAGACTTCTCAAATAAAATTCTCTATCATCCAAGAAATTAATTAATGGTTTCACAGAACGAATATCACCAATTTCACCAAGCAATAATAGATCATTCTTGTTTCAAATGTGGTTTCCACATATAACCACAAAAAGTTTAATAAAAGTTTACAAGTTAATCATTTCATTTAGGCTCTGTAGAAATCTTTTTTTA
>PMNN01000199.1 GCA_003161815.1 Methanobacterium sp.
AATACAGCCATACCTTTGGGTTTGATTGTTAACGAACTCGTAACAAACAGTTTAAAACACGCTTTCCCTGAAGGTAAAAGTGGCCAGATCAAAATTGATTTCCATTCTAAAGATGACCAGTATGAATTTATCGTTAAAGATAACGGTGTAGGATTACCAGAAGATTTAGACTATCAAAATACAGATTCACTTGGTTTAAAAATGGTAACTATGCTAACTGCCCAGATTGATGGTGAATTAGAACAGGATAGAACAGAAGGAATCACATTTAAAATCACTTTTGCAGAGACAGAAATAACATAAAAACCATAAATTTTTTCCATTTACGGGTACCTTTACATTTTGCTGGAATATAAGAAGAATGGATAGATTTAGAAATTAGTTAGGAATGATTTTTTTACAATTTTGGCATGAACATAGACATTGACTTACTCATGAAGTGGTTCTTTATAAGGATCAGTGGAATAATCAAAGAATGAGTTAATTATATTATGGGTATACTTTTTCTTTTTAATTTAATTGTTTGTTATTTCATTTTACTGAGGGGTATTGTAATGTAGATTTATATTATAGTTTTTGAAATATGGGGGCAGTGATTGGAGAATCTATTGTATATGTAATCCCATTTATCCGGATAATCCTTGTAATTTATAATTTTAATTCTCTCTACGTTGGCATTATCATGTGGTTTTGGTCTAATACGCGATTCATAAACTGCGAGTTCCTCAAAATCAGTAAGAATGGATAATGGTAACTTAACACTCCAAGCGTATCTCCTTAACTGATAGGATGCTTCTTTATTGGTTTTTATATCCACGGACGGTTTCTTCGCTTCCACAAAAAACATCTTCCTACCAGCGAGTGTGAAACAGTAATCCGGTGCTTTCGGTGCCTTACCGCCAGTGACCTTAATTGAATCCTCAAAAATAACATCACGATACTGGGGTGCTGCACCGGAAACATTATCAACATCCCATCCCAGAGCTTTAAAGAATGGATTGATGAATTCCTGCTTTAATTGTTCTTCCTTGTAACTGAAATTTTTATAGGCATTCAGATTACGTTCAAACTTCTCCACCAATTCTTTTATTTCACTCGGTGCTTCAAGCATTTATTTCACCTAAATTTAGGATTTCAGTAATTTAAATGGGATATATGTTTCCAGTGTCTAAAATATCCCACGTCTTTGATATTTTGTATCAAAAATATAACCAAAAATATTCGTTTTAGCAAAGTAGGGTGCATCCAAGATATCAGGAGAATTGCTAAACTTCTTATATTCAGTTAAACTTTTAAAAACGTTATTATTATAAAGATATTCTAATTTACCAGTATTAGCGATGCGTAAGTTTAATAAAAACAACGCTGCCAGAGAATTTAATACATTTTTTAAATTAGCTGATTTCCGATATTCAAATCTGTTATGTTTTAAATTTGTATAAACATGCCACCATTCAGGTGATTTACCATCAGCCCCTTAAAAGGTCAGATAAATCCCATATGAAAGTTATTTTTTCCTGAAAATTACTCAAATTAATCCCCCTTAATGAAAAAATAATATTATTCTATGTTAATTTGTCTTTAGAAGAGTAGTTTTATCATTTGCTATTACATTCAAACCGAAAATGATTTTATAACAAATTGATTACTTCGTAATAGAACAGTTTAACGAAGTATTAGGATATTTAAGCATTTTTATTATTATTTACTTATTTTTTCAGAGTTTAAACGTATTTTTTTTAATAAAATTTCTTTTGCAATAAGTTTGTTTTGTATTCAAATGATGATTTTTTACTTTTATTAGTAGTACAAATATTTAAATTAAAAAAAAAGACTTTTTGTTGTTAAGTTCAAATATTTCTTGGATGTTTTAATGAATTAAATAGGTCGTATAAATAAACGAAATTATATATTTTAGATATTCATAATATTATTACGAGTAAAATCGAATTTCCAAAAGGGATTTTAATAGAAAATTTGGGGTTTAAAGTATTATGAAAAGGTATAAGGTCTCCGTGGTAATAGAGAAGGATGAAGATGGATATTTTGCGTTTTCTCCCGAACTTCAAGGTTGTTATGCGCAGGGAGATAGTTATGAGGAGGTTTTAGAGAACATCAAGGATGCCATTCGTCTCCATTTAGAAGATAGAATAGAGAGTGACGAAGCGATTCCTGAAATTGAATCTATCAGCTTGACTTCTTTGGAAGTGGAGGTATGAGTGAGAAACTCCCTCGAGTGTCTGCTAATAAAGTTATTAAAGTTTTAGAACGAATGGATTTTGTTTTGGCCCGCCAGAGCGGGAGTCACAAAATTTATAAAAATAAAGAGGGTGTGAGGGTTACTGTACCTTATCACTCGGGAAAAACTCTTCACCCTAAAATCCTTAAGAATATTCTACGCGCTGCGGATTTAACTGTAGAAAAGTTCAAAAAATTAATGAATAAAAAAACATCATAAAATATTTTATATTTCAATTATTCAAGAGCACAATTTTTTTTCTTTTTTTCGTAAGTTATTATTTTCCTCTATTTCATCCTTTTTTGGCTATTCTATTCCTATTAAATTTGACTTGATTTATAGAGATATTGAATCTAATTTGAAGAGATTTGAAGATAAGTATGGTTTAGGATCTTCTGAGTTCATTCAGAAATTTGAATCCGTAGAAATGGGAGATGATATGGATTTTATTGAATGGGATTCTTTATTTGATATGCGAAAGAGGGTGAGAATAGGTTGAATATTGTAAAAGGTGTGTAAATTGATTTTTTTTCTATAAAGTTAAGGCTTCAATAATCATTTCGCCAATGATTCGATCTTATGCTATCGTTAATGAAGTTTTAAAGGAATTGGAAGGGAAGATTTTGATATTTTTGATAATGGAATTAATTGAAAAAGGAATATCATAGATTTTTTAAGATTTAAAATTTCATTTATGTCATTTTTTTTTTAATTAGTATAGTATCCTGAACCGATGAGGTATGTCTGGTTGTTGTATTTAGCCTCTTTAATGTATGTTATTTTTGTTGTTGGTGTATTTGTTCCGGGTTTGGGCCAGAGGTATTCTATCCATCCTCCACCGTTAATTGCTGTTTGTATGAAGAGCATCCCTATGGGTTTGCCAGTTGAGTCTTTGGGATTTGACTGGTTTTTTCCTATACCACGGGGGTCTGGTGGATAAACTACTCTAACTCCGTCGATGCGCCATACAAAAACATATTTATCTCCATAGTACCATGGAGTATTGTAAAATTCTGGGAAGGCTGCTTCTCCTTTTAATTGGATTTGTTGTGCTGCATCATTTACTAAGGTAATTGTTTCCTTCTTCTGCTGGTTTTCTGCTGCTGGTGATAGTGCAACCCCTATTACTGCAACTAGGATTATTAATATAATGCCAAATACTAATGTCTTATTCATTTTATATTGCCCTACTCAAATTCTTATTGTAAGAATTATAATTATATTATTATTTCTATTAATAATACCTTTAATAGGTTAATGTTTTAAGCTTTAAACTGTTTAATCAGGATACACAGGATTTAAATCAGTAACTGAATAGTAT
>PMNN01000121.1:0-1368 GCA_003161815.1 Methanobacterium sp.
ATCATCATCATCATCATCATCACGGCGAATGATAAGTATACCATCCTGCATAGTACCTGTGAAATAATAAATGTTAATTTTACTGAAAATAACTACAATATTCCATTCCGGATTTACAGTATCCATTCTCTTTTTAAATTGTTTCATACGATTATCCAATTCAGTTAAAGGAGTTTTTTTATTCATTAAAATGAACCTCTATTAAATTTTTTTTTGATCACGGAATTAGGGATTTATATATTAATCCCATGATTTAATATAATAAATGGAAACAAAGAATAGAAATGTTAAGTGAATCTTTAATATAACTAATGATTATATTATTTGTCTAATTTGAAATACCTGCCTGTGAACAAAGTCAATTATTTTGATTTACATTATTTTTTTTTTATATAAAAAAAATAGTATTGTAAATTATTTTTTGAGTTTTATCCGAACGGTTTTCAATAATTTTTAGATTTAAAAAAAAATATAATATTATAAGGAGTGAATTAATTATGGCAAAAGTATCAGGAACCAAAAAAAGAACTAGACAGAAGAAGAATTATGTAAAACCAGGAAGTAAAAGAGGAAGAGGAGTTAAAAAATCAAAAGTTAGAGGTTAAAAAAAAAGATATGATTTAATCGCGACCAAATTATCAACCTCTATAAAAAAAAATTTAATCNNTTCCAAAGATAACCTACTTTTTTGGGTTTTATTTTTTTATTTTTTCCCTTCTTTTTTTCTAAGTTAGCTTCACTTCCATCCCATGTTTCCACGGTTTCATTTAAGTACTGAACTATTTTTTCACTATATTTTCTGGTTCCAATGGTGTAACTATCGCCTTCATTAAGAATGTAGCTAATTCCATCACCATTTTGTCCGATTATCTTTGAGATTTCCACTATTTTTTTGGAGAAGTTTATTGACATCATATTTTTCCTTTATTACTCTTTTTTTAAATTATTAGAAATATTTTCTATTTATAAAAAATCTTTATTACTAATGATTATATTATATTATTCATAAGCTTAAATTGAATTAATATTAAAATGAAAAAAATATCACACTAAATAATAAAATATTTAATTTTTCAACAAAAAACCTATATATTTAGTAATTGTTGCTGTATAATGTAAGTATTTCATAATATATAAACCTTCCAAAAAAAATTATAAACCCTATTACTTTATTTAATCATTCTAAAAAATAACAATAAAAATATTTACTTTGGAAACACTAAAATAATTGAAATAAATCTATACAACGATTTTATAATTAAAAAAATCACTTTACTCTCTTTTTACATTACTTTATATGCTCTTAAAATCAATACTAAATTAGACCATTATTTTTTTTTGGTCATAAATTGGAAGTGATAAATTTGT
>PMNN01000121.1:1424-2319 GCA_003161815.1 Methanobacterium sp.
TTTGTATACTAAATTTTAAACAAAAAAATTGTTTTTCTGAATATTTGGACAATAAAAGAATTATATTTTTTTTTATTAAAAAATTTTCTTGAAAACAAATAACCATTATTTTTTTAAATTAACATAATTCGAAGTTTTTCTTGACTATTTTTGAATAATACAGTAACCTAAAATAATTCTAAATAAATTGTTTATCTTATTACTCTTTGAGTATTGATCTAGATCTCTCTTATCCAACCTATCGGTTACTTTGATTATTAATATAATTCCAAGAAATCAGCAAACTGCCAGTAAGTATTTTTAATAAAAAAAATTAAACTGTATCTATGAGGGAGATTTATACTGAGATTATGATAAACTCTTCTGCTAAATTAGTTTGGGATATTCTTACTGATTTTGATAATTTCCCTAAGTGGAATCCCTTCATGAAACAAATATCTGGCGAACTAAGGGAAGGTTCCAGAATACAGGTTTTAATAAAACCCTATAATTCACGTGATATAACATATAAACCCACGATTTTAGATTTGAAACATGAAGAGAAAATTAAGTGGTTAGGAAATACTTGGATTCCACATTTATTTGATAGTGAGCACAGCCTTATCCTCAAGAAAATCGATGAAAATAGGATTCTATTCGTTCAAAAAGAGAAATTCTCNNCATATTATATTATATGGATATACTTGGAACTATATTTAATGGAATAGTCGGTATTGCAGCCGTATTAATATGGATAGTTATCATCATCATTGTTTTTGCTGTAATAGTGCTAGGAATTGTCAAACTAAGAAACCGCTTACAAAAAAAATCAAGATAATAAATTAACTTCGGTAATCCCACATTATTACACCTGTCAAATTTAAGAAAAATGACTTTTATCAAAAAAAATTTAATA
>PMNN01000121.1:2436-2636 GCA_003161815.1 Methanobacterium sp.
TATTATTCTCTTTCGTGTATAGTGGATTGCATTGTGTCGGTTATTTGGATCATCTCTTAAAATCCTTAACCTCATATAATAACCAATTAGTAGGAGAGAAGCTTAAATTAATTGGTGAAGCACCTCGTGTGGGTATTATTATTCCCACTCTTAATGAAGAGCCTGATATGGTTGAAGAAACTATTTTGAAGGCGAAAAAT
>PMNN01000042.1 GCA_003161815.1 Methanobacterium sp.
CCATGGGATAATGAGAAAATGCTGGCAACTCTTAAACTGGCTATACAGTTAAATATGTCAAAGCAGGTATTATCAGGACTCCCACCACACCAACGTAGGCAAAGGTTATACCTATTCCTGCTTCTTTATAATTTTTTGAATAAGCTGATATAATAGTGGTAACTCCTATTATAGGTAACGCAGTTATTGTAACTAGAATATATACTAAAATTGGGTTAGCAATCTTAAAACCGGCTGTAAATAGAATTATCATCCAAAGTGCTACTTGTAAAGCTATAACTCCCTGCACGGCTAAAATTTTTCCTAAAATGATTTGTGAAGGAGAAATTGGCATGGCTATGAGTATCTCGACTGTTTTTCTCTCTTTTTCTCCTACTACACTATCAATAACCATATTTCCAAAAAAGAAGAGCGGTAAGAAAAGGAGTATGGCTAGCATAGCGTTGGTTAATAACTGAACTTGAATTGATTGTCCAGTATTTTGCTGATTCACAACTGTTTGTGTGGTATTTTGGGGAATTAATGAATCTATCCATGAATTCGAAATTGCCGTAGCCATTATATTGGTTGTTGAATTAACTTCATCTCTTATCACGCTTCTTTTAGGGTCACTATAATCCAGATAAAGTTGTATATTTATAGTGTCTATATTTCTTATCCTATCAAGAGAATCACCTGGAACTTGAACAAATCCTGTAATTTCACCATTATTCAAATTTTGAACAGAGTTACTGTAATTAGATGAATGTATATCGATGAGTGATGGATTTATGTACTTGGTGAAAAGATGGCCTTGATCATCAATATCTAGTGATGCGAATCCTGATAGTGAAGGTGTTATAGAAACTCCTTTATCTGATTGAATATTAGCGGCGAAGGCGTTGAATACGAATATCATCAAAAATAGCATGGATAACTGTAAAAAGAATATAATTAGAAATTTCTTACTCTTCAACGTTTCCTTAAATTCCCATTTGGTGATTGTGGTGAATTTCATAGATAGATCCTAAGAATTTATAAAAAATACTCCAATATTCTAATATTAATTTAGTCTATTCCATTGATAATCTATATTATTTATTTTTGTAAAAAAATTCTTTTATTTTACTGTATGAATAAAAACGTCTTCTAAGGTTGGTTCCTTTGTATTAACCGAGATGATATCATTCCTAAAAACATTAATTATGGATTTAATGTCACATTTTGATTTCAATGATATGATAAATAAGTTACCTTTGATATTAACATCCTCCACCGAATCAAAATCTTTGATGAGATCAATATTGTAATTTTTAGGATCTTCAACTCTTAATTCTAGGATTATGTCTCCATGAATTTTTGATTTAAGATATTCTGGAGTTCCCATATCAATGATTCTACCCTGATTAAGTATAGCCACCCTATCACATAGAGAATCTGCTTCATCCATGTAATGAGTGCAGAGGATGATGGTTTTCTCTCCCTTAAGGCTTCTTATAAATTCTCGAATATTATGGGCTGTGGCTGGATCAAGACCCATGGTGGGTTCGTCGAAGATTAGAATCTTAGGATCATGGATCAGTGCCCTGGCAATGCCTATTCTCTGTCGAAGCCCTTTAGAGAATGTGTTTATTCTGTCATCTGCCCGATGGCTCATGTTCACAAGTTTAAGAAGCTCATCTATTCTATCATCAATCCTATTTTTAGGAACACCATAAAGTTCTGCGAAGTATCTTAGTAGATCTCGAGCCTTAAAACGTTCGTAGAGATTAGGCTCCTCGGGTAAATAACCTATCATGGATTTGATTTTGACTTGGTCGCTACGGGTATTCATATCATCAACGAGAACGTCTCCTGAGTCCGGTTGGAGAATACAGCTAGTGATTCGTATGGCGGTGGTTTTACCAGCGCCGTTGGAGCCTATTATTCCTAGAAGTTCTCCTCTTTTTATTTCAAGATTAAGATTATCTAAAGCTTTAATTTTACCAAATGACTTATTAAGAGAATCAATTTTTATTATAAAATCGTTTGAATACAATTATGATCAATCCTCATTTTCCTTTAAAAAATTTTTTAGTGTAAACTTTTACTAAATTAATTTGGACTTTTTTACATTTTAAATTATTACCATAAAATATAGAATTAACTAACGATAAAGAAATAATTAAAATGATATTTTAATCATTAAAAAAAAAATGTGTGGAGGGTCTTAAATTTGGTAAATATTGATTTTAGTGTGAAAAACATTAAAAGATGCCTATGTCCCGGCTGTCCGGTTCAATCTGAAAGTAAATGTGCTGAAGGGGAAAGAAGAATTATGCTGGAGATAGCTTATTCTAGTGAAAGTGCAATGCTCTTTGAACGGAATAGAGTTCCAGGAATGTATTGTACTACTGGAAAAGCCTTATGCCAGGATCTTAATTATAATAAAATTTGTAAATGTAAAGAATGTCCAGTATGGAAGGAATATAAACTTGACCAAGAGGAAGTCGTGAAATACTATTGCAGAGATGGGTCACCACAGGATTTTGAAGATTACGTTAGAAGAAAATGATTGTTTATAGTTAGGTATAGGTTTAATCCAGCCTACTTTTAAGTATCCGGTGTAGTTCTTCAGCACCAATAATCTCTACATTATTCAAATTCCATTCGACAGGATGCATCAAAAATGGATGAGATTGTTCACCGCCAAGACCTCCATGACTACCCACCAACTCTTCAAAAGCAGCTACTTCATCCTTTTCAGAGTCATAAACACTGTTCACCAGAATATCAGGAGTGTATTCAAAAGTATCAGTTCTCAATATATGTTCAACCGCCCGCGACCCAAAATTTAATAGTGGATCTATGCCTTCTACGGTATTATCCCTCAAATAGTGAATTCCTTCACCACCTATGGCTAAAGGCCCGTATTTTGATGAATTTACCATTATAAATCCCACTCCTTCATGTTGCGCAATACCGGGAATTAAATCCGGGTACAATTCGTTTATTTCTTCGTAGAACAGGCGATTTTTCAATTCGGTTAGATAAATTAATCCCATATTTCCTGATGCTAATACTATTACATCAGCATTCTCTTGGGAAACTTTTTCCGGTCTCTCCTTCACTTTATAATTTTTGATGTAATCTGCAAGTTTTCCTTTAACAAGTGGGGATTTTTTGAATGTTTTTAATGTATTAACCCTTAATTCTCTACTATTTTTAATTACAATATCTTTTTTATCTCTTAAGTAACGTTTTGCATCTTTTCCGGGTTCAATTATTGCCTGGCCAAAGTGATCTTCATTAGAAGAGAGTTTGCTGTAAATGTTAATATTAGATGGCATAAGATGCTGCACTAAATCATCCAATGTTAAACCATAACGTTGTTTGAAGGTTGCACCATTAGTTTGACCATGATCTGATTGTACTACTAAATTATATGACCGGTGAGCGTATTTTTTAGCTTGATCCAATCTTTTAAATTGTTTATCCAATCCTCTTAATGCATGAAAAGCATCTTCATCACGTGTTCCAGAATGATGAGCTATTTCATCATAACCCAGATAAGTTACATACGCTGAGTCCACTTCTCCATTGATTATATCACCAATCAAAGTATAAGTGGTTATTTCTCGCAGAAAAACCGCTGCTCCAGCACGTACAAATGGATAAACAAATCCACGTCGTATTCGTGGTTTTATATTCCTCAAAGTATGAGTGAATTGGGATTTAAATTCTAGAAGTACTTCCCAGAAGAATAAGATGATAATACGGCTGAAATTAGAGGGGTTAGAGTAGACATAGTACCATGTTTTATTGTAAAACAGTCTGAGATCTTTAAGTTTACTATAAGTGAATATCACATCTTCAGCATCTCCTGAAAATAAATTGGAACGACTGGCACCATTTGAACTTAAAAGCCCCTTACCATCCGATATTCTACCCTCAATTAGAGTTGCATCATTCAAACCAGTTGAAACCATTATTTTATTATTATTAGGCTTCTCTACCCATCGGAATGCGGGTATATTATAGTTATTTCCATGGAGAATACCAGCCTGGCTAGCGCCCGTCTGGCTGGATAGATCAGTTTCCCAACCAGTCACTTCATGAGTTCCTTGATCCAACCAGCTCTTTAAAGTTGGCATGTGCCCCCATTCTATGGCTTCTTCTAATATTTTCTCTGACAAACCATCGATCTCTAAAAATATGATACCTGGCTTTTTTTTATATTCTTTTCCCTCTGATTCTCTTATTCTTTTCCTTAAAACTGTACGATAATAACTGGCATCATCATCCAAAGTTAAAATGGATGACAAAATAGTGGTAATTAAAGTTATTCCCAAGGGAGTTAATATCAGGGCAGGTCCCCCAATAGTTATTCCTGGGACAAAATTACTGATTATCCATATCATAAACCCATTTAGAAGGAGTGAACCCACACCCACTGTGAAAACCATGAAGGGTAGGAATATACGGGACAAAAGTGGCCAGAATAATGCATTCAGAATACCTAGCAAAGCTATTACTATAAATGCTGTTTCCCAACTGTTAACCTTTAAACCAACACCCAAATAATCTATGAGCATGAATCCTAAAACTCCACCTAACCATAGAACAAGGGTACGCTCAGTCCAAAAAAACCATGATTTTTTATCTTTTCTTTGCAATGAATTCCACTCATCTATCATTTTTGGACTTATTCAATTTAAAACAAACTATTTAAATAGGTCTGAATAGGAAAAAATTGTACACAGACGTAGCTCAAATTTAGCCCAAAAGTCAACTGTGAGTTAGTAACCTCCCCGGTCATCATGGTTCTTATATGTATATGCCAAATGAATTTGAGCAGCTCTACGAGTGTTTAAACAAAGCTGAAGGTTCGGAAAAAACATAATAAGTTTAAGTTTTGTTCCAGAATTTTTAGAGTTGAAATAAATTTCAAAGATGGGGAGAGTTACACCTTTACCTTTTACAGCAGTTTTAACGATATTCCGTTTTTTGCAACATAAATCATGAAAAGGCCGTCATTAATCTTACTATCGTCTTTAAGCCATTTCAGATAAAAAATTGTCCAGTAACTCTTGAAATTCAGATTCTGTAGCATCTGTGTTTAAAAGTAGAAGACCTTTGATAGGTCTGAATGAATATGGAAATTCACTTTTAATTTTTTTAATTTCCATCCATATCCCTTGTTCTTATTAATAGTGCTATTCGGATTCCTGATATAAATTTAGAGTTTATTATAGTACCATTTGATTTGGATTTACTCTATCTGTAGTTTTTTATCGTTTAAATATGAAGACTTCAACTTAAAAATAGTTATTTCTGGATTACAATTTATTCTAAACCAGAAAATATTGGTGCCCAATCCCCTGCTGGTATATTGGATCATGTCACCCACCTGATATTGACCGTGTGGATATTTAATGAAGTGAGGACCTCTAATAAATGTACTTAATCCAGGTATTATGAATTGACCGCCGTGCGAGTGGCCGGAAATTTGTAGGCTGAATCTTCCAGTGGTGGAACTTACATCAGCAAAATCTGGCTCATGAGCTAGAAGAATGGCGGGTCCATCTTCTGGTAATTTATCAACCACTAAGTTTAAACGATGTTTATTTAACATTACACTATCCACACCTGCAAGGTGTAATTGGGCTTCTCCTCGCTTTAGGGTGTAAACATTGTTGCTTAAATCAATTATATTACAATTTTTGAGTATTTCCCTAATTCTTTCTGCACCCATCCAATGATCATGGTTTCCAAGAACAGCTACTGATATTTCGTTTGGATTCAACCTCGTTAGCGCTGCTTCTAAATCTTCCGCCACGTCTTCAAGGATGTATGATACAAAATCTCCAGTTATGGCTATTGCATCTGGTTTTTGGTCATTTATTAAGTCAACGACCCCTTCCAAATGTTTAGGTGATACCCATTGTCCTAAATGGATATCGGATATATTAGCAATACGGTAATCATTAAAATTTGGATGTAAATTAGTTATGGTTACTTCAACATATTCTAACTGGAAATTTTTCGGTTTGAATTCAGGTTTTTTAATTATATTACGTCCGCGGGTCATGAAGCGTTGCATGTCCTGGCGTAAGCGTAAATTTTTTAATTTCTTTTCTTTCATAATTAAATAGTACTATTGCTGTTAATTAGTTCTCTAGAATTTATCATATGTTTAATTATTCTTTAATTAGGATATATTTTAAAAAAAAATGTTATAATTTGATAATTTAATATGGGCTTGTTAGTAAAAAATTGTTTTTCTTTTTACTTTTAAATTTTTAATTTTTATTGTGATGGTGCAAAAAAGCTGAATATACCTGTTACTATCAACCAAATTCCAATTAAGAATCCGAGGTATATTGGATTGAAGGCTAAGCTACCTAATATAATGTAAATGATTCCGAGTATTATTCCGAGAATTCCGCTATATACTCTGTATCTTACATGTAATCCTCCTAAAAGCGCAATTATTCCACCGAGTATTAGCACGATACCTGCTAGGTAAAGTATCAAACCTGCTATAAAAGCAAACAACGCAGGGTTGAAGATTAAGCCAAATCCTATAATCAAAGCTACAATACCCAGTATCGCGTATAGAATACCCACAACACGATCGACGTGAACCTCAGCCACACCAGCAATTAAGAACCAAATCGCCAGCATAATCACTGCAAATCCAGCTATAAAGCTAGCAGCGACTACTCCGATCGCTGGGAATGCTATGACAATTAGACCGAGTATTATTGCTAAAAGACCCATAAAAGTATTTCTCATAAAAATTCCCCCAACGAATTTTCTAACAAGCCCATAATAAATTATATTATGTGTCAAGAAACTATAAATAATTATCTTTTGATAAAAGACCCTCCTAAGACGGGAGTTTTGAATTTAAATATTTATACTTATTCCGAAAAATTTAAGATGCTTTTTCGGGATAAATAAATAAGAATTTTGTAAACTTCTAAAAAACCCTAAAAAAATAAATTTGAAATATTTTCAAGTTTAACGTAATACTAATAGAATTTTTTATAAGTAAAAAAAATTCTATTTGGTTAATAAATAGTCAACTTTTATTATATTCCAGAAAAATGTTAATTAAAGAAAAAGATCAACAACAAATTAATATACCTATTTCAATCTTCAAGAATTCATAAACTAATTAAAGGAATCTCTATGTTTTTATCTGAATTAATGCCAGTTAAGCAAGTCCATAGGATAATAAATTCCACTTTAAATCAAACTAATACAGAAAAAATTCTTTTGGAAGAGTCTTATCTACGTATTCTAGCTCAGAATGTGATTTCGCAGCTAAATTCACCCCCCTTTGACCGATCCGCTATGGATGGTTATGCATTGCAAGCTCAAGATACATTTGGTTTTTCCGAACAAAACCCAGCTAACTTCATCGTAATTGATCGTATCGGAGCTGGAACTGTATCCAACATGACAGTTAAAAAAGGAGAAGCAGTTAAAATTGCAACTGGCGCCCCCTTACCTCAAGGAACTGACGCTGTGGTTATGGAAGAGTACACTAACGAGAGGAGGGATCATCTAGAAGTTGACTCTTCAATAACTCCTGGTGAAAATGTTTCTTTTCAAGGCGAGGATATAAGAAAGGGTGATGTGGTTTTAAAGAAAGGAAAACTCCTTCAACCTCAGGATCTGGCAATTATAGCAACTGCAGGATACGATAATGTGGAAGTGTATAGAAAACCACGTGTAGGCATAATAACAACTGGCAGTGAATTAGTTACACCACATTCAGATATTCATGGGGCTGAAGTAATAAACTCCAATCATTACACTTTAAAAGCTTTGGTAGAAAGCTGTCTAGCGATTCCTACACTCAATCATTCTATAGATGAAGCAGAATTGGTAGAAAAAGAGTTTAAAAAAATGTTACGCAACAATGATGTTCTTATAACCACTGGAGGAACCGCCATCAGTAAAGGAGACGTTGTTGTGGATGTAGCGAGCAATTTAGGAGAAGTTATGATTCATGGAGTCTCGATACGGCCAGGAAAACCATTTGCATATGCACAAATTGACGATAAACCCGTTTTTATGCTCTCAGGCTATCCCGTAGCAGCCATGGTTCAATACGATGTGTTGGTTAGAGAACATCTGCTGGAAATGCAAAATCTGAAGTGGAAGCCCCCAACAGTGAAAAAAAAGGCTGCTCGTAAGATTCCCTCCACTCTAGGTAGAACCGACTATATAAGAGCTAAAACTAATGGATATGAAGTAAAACCCCTTAAAATAAAAGGATCAGGCATTATACGATCTATGGTGGAATCAAACTCTTACATTATTATTGAAGAGAACCTCGAAGGAATAATGGAAGGAGAAATGTGCGATGTACTACTTTACAATTCCCAAAGGGTTTAATAATATTTCAAGTGTAAAACTATTATAAGTAGTAAATACTATTAAATCAAAACTCTGATAGAATAATTTTACAAATTTTGGTCTTAAAAAAAAGGTGATTATTTTTGGTTAACGTGTTATGGTATTATGCCATTGGATTTGTACTCATATGGACTATATCCCTTCTCTTCAGGAAACATTTGAAAATTGATATAGAAGGACCACTCATTATGAGAAGAACTGGTAAATTAAGGGATCTTATAGAATCTATTGCTCAGAAATCACCCAAATTCTGGCGTTGGAGTATGAATGTAGGGATTCCGGTGGCGGTTTTATTCATGATCGTGACGCTCGGACTTCTTATTATAGCCTTACAAAATCTTAACCAGGCTCAAGTGTCACTTATTATCCCAGGAGTTCAAGTTCCCGGCTCTCCTATCTTCGTACCATTTAGTTATGGTATACTGGCATTAATAACCGTAATTGTAGTACATGAATTTGGACATGGCATAATTGCGAGGATGGAGAAAATTAGGATCAAATCTATAGGAGTAGGAATTCTGGCCATTATACCAATGGCATTTGTCGAGCCTAATGAGGAAGATATTGAAAAATCAAGCAGGCTCTCCAAGCTTAGGGTATTTTCTGCAGGATCAATTTTTAACTTTGGATTTGCAGCTATAGCTCTTCTACTATTTTATATTCTAAGTCTTTTCATTATTCCCATTGCATTTGATTCAAGCATGGAGATCATGAGTGTGGTTCCAAATAGTCCATCTGCAGGGGTTCTTCAGCCAGGGATGATAATTCAGAATATAAATGGTTATAAAATAACTGATCTTAACAGTTTTAACAAAGCCACCGGCAGCGTAAAGGTAGGTGACCTTGTTACATTCCAGACTAATGAAGGAACATTCACGGTCAAAGCGGGCCCGAATCCAAGCAATCCTAAAATGCACTTTTTTGGAATTTCTAGTCAATTCAATCTTTATCCCAAAAATGGTACAACAAAGACATTTGGATCTACCCTTCCATGGATTTTAATCGACTTAACCACATTATTACAATGGATATTCGTGCTGAACTTTGGAATCGGGAGTTTTAACCTTCTTCCGATTGGACCATTAGATGGTGGACAAATATTTAGAGAGTTATTAAGTTATGTTACTGGGCAGAATGTAGTAAAAACAATCACAAACTTCATGAGCATATTCTCAATCGCCTTAATAGTGATAAACGTAGTATACCCCTTTATACATTCTGGAGTAATTTAATTTTCAGTGAAAAAAGTGATTTTTATAAAAAAAACCTATTTCAGGGCTTCTTCGAAGGCTGTTTTGTGTAAGTTGGCAGTTATTTCTTTTTTGCATTCATCATCTGTGAATAATCTCGTCTTAGGGGCTCTGCAGGGATAATGTTGTAATTTAAGGCCTGCTTTTATTGGTAAATCTTTTAAATCTTGTCCTATCATTTGATCTGCTACGAAAAGAGTGGAGCCGCAGGGAGAAGTCCTAATAACCTACACTTCGGTAACTTTATTATTATCAGAGGATATTTTCACTATGGGTCTTCCGAATTTACCGGTGAATTCATCAAATATTGGGTTACCATTCTCACTTAAGTCACACATATTATCTGGGGCTGTTACATTCTCGAAACGTTCCACTTGGTTTCTGAAGCATTTACCCTGCCAGGCAGCTACTATTATCCATCCCACAGTATCATGTAGTTTCTCAACCAATTCTAGTGTGAGATCATGGTGTAAAACGTATGTTATGAGAAGATCTGCATTTTCAAGTTTTTTAAGGGTATCCCTGGGTATTACTATTTCATCTGCGAAACTTGATGTCGGTTGTTCAAGCTTTATGAATTCCGTTTCGAACTCATTTTTAATGTGCTCGTAGGCTCGATCGCCATATGGGCCGTCAGTTACTATGACAACATTTATCATTAAATCACCCATAGTATAATTTTACAAATTCCTCTTCTACTAATATTAATTTTTCTTCCATTATTCTCTTTGACATATTAATTTGTCTTGATTCTTTCCTCATAATATTAGCAGAAGAAGATGCGTGCTTTAGGTTGAAAAGATTAAATAATGCTTGAATTGAATAAAAACTAGATTTATTTAATATTTAATAATTTTCTCTGCCGATAAAAAAATTTAGAATAAAGAAAAAATTGGAGACAAATATTATTAAAAAATTTAATTTTAAAAGTATCTCTCCAGCATTCCCTTTAACATTTTAGCATGCCTTCCCTCATCCCTTGAGCTTTCTTCGAAGAAATCATGAGCAATTTTTACATCACATTCTTCAGCTTTGTCTGCAGCGGCTTTTTTCTCTTTATTAGCCATAGTTTCACCTTCAAGCATCATCTCCAGGTTCTCTTTCAGGGATGATTTTATGACACCGTTCATCTCCGCAAAATGTGCTGCGTGATTGGCTTCTTCAATGGCAATTTGTGATAAGACTTCAGCCACCTCAGGAAGTCCTTCTCTTTGTGCTTGTCGGGCCATAGCTAGGTACATTCCAACTTCCTGTGTTTCTCCGTTGAAATTAGCTTGAACTACATCTTCCATTTCCGTGTCTTTACAAACTCCAATTTCATGTTCATTTATTTTTACCATTTTTTTTAACCTCTCTCAAACTTTTTTACATATCCAAATTTGTGAGTTAAAACTCACAATATTTTGACGACGAATTCTTTTTTATAAACTTTTTATTTGCTGCGCTCGTTTTTTGCCAATCTGGAAGTATTGATCCAGTTCATCTGCGTCGGGTACATAGTAGACCTCATATTGATCTTGTACTTGGAATCCGCATCCTTTAAGATCATCTGCTAGTTTTTCTGGTGTTCCACCTTTTCCACCCATTGATCCGAAAGTTACTGCTTTTCTTTCTCGGCCTGTTCGGTTGAATTTAAGGCCGCGGAGGTAATATATTAGATCTCCTATACTGGGGAATGGTTCATCATAAATTGTAGGTGCTCCCAGAGCTATAGCTTTGCTGTCAAGGATGTCCTTTACTATTTCACTTCTTTCATCTTCATGTAGGTAGTACATCTTCACTTCCACTCCCTCACTGATAACCCCTTCTGCAATGGCGTGTGCCATTTTCTGGGTGGAGAAGTGCATGGTGTCGTAAATAATGGTTATTTTGTTTTTACAGTTCCCAGTTGCCCAGTCACTGTAAGCACCGATTATTTTCATGGGGTCCGTCCATATTTGGCCGTGTGCTGGAGCTATCATCTTGATTTGTTCCAAGAAGCCTAAGTCCTGAACTTCCTGGAATTTTTTAAGCACTAACTTGGATAGTGGTGTAATTAAATTGGCATAAAATTTCTGGGCACCGTCCATTAGTAAATATTCGGGTATTTCATCGTCATAACGATTGGTGAAACATATATGTTGTCCAAAAGCGTCATTAGGGAATAATGTGCCTTTTTTCTTCTAGAAAAGTAAACATACTGTCTGGCCAATGGAGTAAAAATGCATCTAAGAAAGCTAATGTTTTATTACCAAGATTTAATGTGTCTCCTGTTTTAACTTCTTGGAAGTCGGCTTCTTTTAGAGATGGATAATGTCTTTTAAGTCCATTGACGGCTATTTCCGTGGAATATATTGGTGCTTCTGGAAATGTCTCATGTATTTCTGGTAATGCTCCACTAATGATCCTTTTCAATGTGATTTTGTACCATTACATCGTTTTTCAAATCTTTATCTTCTCTATTGAAAGCATCGTGGATTCTACCCCACATCTGTGAAGAGGACCCCGGATATGTATTGTCTATTATTGCTACTTTATCTTCTCCAATACTATATAAGCATTATAACTGGTTCCATTGAGTGTGTAACCATGATATGTTCTTATATCCCAATCTAAAAAACCGACCCAATATACTCCTTCTTTTATTTTTACTGCATCTGCTTTCATATTCACCCTCCAATTTTTTTTATATTCGTATACATGTGGTTCGTTACTATACGAACCTTATGTTGTATGGT
>PMNN01000056.1 GCA_003161815.1 Methanobacterium sp.
ATTAAGTATGAAAGCTCTTGATTCTGAAAAAGATATGGTTACTATACTGGCGAGGGAGGAAAGTGGATATCTTGACTCAACGAAGGGTTTGGGAATGCCATTTGTATGTCATTCAAAGCTTCTAAGAAAGTATTTGTCTAATAAAGAGGGTGACTTAAATCCAATATTAAATGATATGCTCGAGGATGGAGTAATTTTTTATGGTGTTAACCCTTATAATTCATTGGAACTAGTGAATATTAATCAATGGGATGATTATGTTACTGTTTTGAGGGAAATTAAACTGTAAATATGATATATTTTTAGGAAACCTAAATCTGTGAATGGGATTTTATTATTAAGAGTTTTTAAGGATTATTAAAAGGTAATTAAAGATTGCTATGAAAAAAATTAATTTATCCAAAGAAACGCAGCCTAAAAGCAGGGAAATCTATTTTCACGTTATAATGGGTCATATTTATTATTGGCTTAACAATATCAAATTTGCTTTGAAACGTAGTGGAGGTTCTATCCAAATTAATGATGAAAATAAGATTTTATTTAAATTAGACATAATAAACACCATCACAGGTGGGGATGTTACTAAAAACAATGAAATAATGAAGCATCTTCCTAAAAAACCATTAAATGATGATATACTCCGAGCTGCAAAAAATGGTACTCCGCTAATAACTATGGGAGATGGTTCAAAGCCCCGTGTGATGATAACGGCGGGAATGCATGGAAATGAATTAGCACCACAAATAGCATCATTAATGCTCATAAATGAATTATATGGTAAAAGAATCAATGGAACAGTTTATTTGATTCCATTTGTAGCACCTAGGGCTAGTTCAGAGAATAGTAAACTTTTTAATGGCGAAAACTTGAATTTGATGGCAAATATCCAGGGAAATCCCGCTAATGTCGTGTTTAAAATAATTCAGTCATTGAATGTTGTTTCATTGGCTGATTGTCATAGCACTAGTACTGATCCTGCGAAAAATTCTGTTCTTTATTATCCGAGAATTGCAAGCTCCAAAATAGCGGTTTATATAAATAAACTAACTAATTCTACATTACTAGCATTGATTCAGTATTCTGGAATGTTGATAGTCCAATGTAATGACCATAATATTCCATCTGTAATCTGTGAAGTTGAATCATCAGATGGCGTAGCGTCAAAGGAAAGTGTAATCGTTTCTTACAGTCAGATGAAAGCTTTTTTGAAATATCATCAAATTATATAAAGTTTTTTTGAAAAATTTTCTTTTGAATCTTAAAATTCATTATCCCATACACCAAAGTAGATTTAAGTGAATATTTAATTAATAATTAACGTCATAATAATTATTTGGGCGTGTTTAATTGTTATCTTCAACTAAATTACCTTTAATATTAAAGATTTACTTCGGTTTTTTCGCTGTTTTAATTGTTGTTTCCTCCGTGATTTTATATAAGTTAACTCCCGCATTTGCTTACGCCCAAATAGATAGTGTTAAATTCTTCTTATCTGCTCTGGTTCAAAGTGAAGCCACTGTAATAGCCATAGTTATAACATTAAGTCTAGTAGTAATTCAACTCACTGCTTCTACTTATTCCACTAGAGTTATAGATATATTCAAAGAGTCTCCAGTTATCTGGATCATTGTGGGTACATATATTACTGCTATCGCATATGGAATGACTCTTCTTAAGTTCATAGATGTTATAGCAGCTAGTAGTATCTCAAATTTCGAGGTTAGTGTCTGGATATCCTATCTTCTAAGTATATTCGCATATGGAGCTTTAATACCCTATATTTTAGGCGCTCTGGATATTATGAAATCATCTACAGTATTAAATAGATTTGCAGAAAGAATAACCACTGAAAACATCCTATCCGGTATATCAGAGTATGAAAAAATTGTAGGTAATAATGCAACATCCTTAAACTATTCCTATCTATATTCCGATATACTTAAACCAGTAATTGAAGTTGACGCAGACCCTATTCAACCTATTATTGATATTATACATAGTTCTATGATGAAATATGATTATGGGACTGTGAGATATGGTTTGAAGGTGTTAGAGAATTATATGGTTGATATTTTAGAGAATAATGAGTTCAGTAAGGATGAAGGAGTAATTACCAAGCATATACTTACTCATCTTGAAAGAGTGGGAAAATTAGCCGCCAGCCGTGAAGATGAGGATTCCGTGGAAGAAGTATTAACCGTAATATTTATGGTTGGTAAAATAGCAGTTGAACATGAAATAGAAAATGTGACTGGTGAAGCGGTGAATTCCATCAAGAATATAGGTAAATCAGCTATAAAACGAGAAATGAAAGATGTGGAATTGATAATAACTGATCTAATTTCAGAAATTGGTAGAATCTCCGCGAGAAAGAAGCTTGACTTTGCAACCAGTGTAACTGTTAACTCATTAGGAATCATTGGAAGGGACGCTTCTAAACATGCCCAACAGGGATTGGAAGAGACCGTTTGGATGGCAGGTTCTATCCAGGAAATAGGTAAGTTAGCAATAAAATATGGATTAGGACAATCAGTTTTTTATGCTGTAAATTCCTTAGGGGACATGGGGAAATATACTGCAAGAAATGATCTACCCAAAACTACGATTAGAATCATTAATTATCTTAAAGATTTAGGTTTAGCCTCACTAAAAGAAGATCTTAGCGAAAATACAAATAATGCAGTGAATTATCTGGCATAAATTGGAAGAATAGCCGTATGGAGTGAATTAAATGTCACAGCTCTCCGTAAGTTACTGAATGAAGTGGGTGAATCTCTTAAAATAATAAGGGATAAAGCTCTGGAGAAAAAATTTACAGAAACAATTTCGATTGCAGATTTAAACCTTGAAAGAATTGAAAAATTAATGAATGAAAAAAACGTGGAATAAGAATTAAAATCCATAAATTAAATTAATATTCCTTAATTAAACACAATATTTAAAATATTAAAGATTTGTAAAAATTTGCTTGCATTAAAAAATGAATGGTAACGTGATCGACCGTTTACTTAGTTATTTTTATCTTAAGCATCTGTTCTTATCTTTTTTTATCTGGTTCAATCTTCTATACACTGATGTGGATAGTGCCAAATACGTTCTAAGCTCCCTGATTCAAAGCGAAGCAACAATCTTAGTCATAGTGGTTACTTTGAGTCTGTTGGCTGTACAGCTTGGAACTTCATTTTCCAGCAGATTTATAGATATATTCAAAAGAACCCTGATCTATGGATTCTTAATATAATCTACTTCTTTGCTATAAGCCTACTGCACAACCTTAAAATTAATTATTAATACTCAAAATAGGATTTCTATCCTCGAAAATTATATTCTCATTGCTCCTACATTAGTATGTTTTATTTATAGCATTGATACCATATATCTGGAATATTCTGGATTTGATGAAGCCATCACCCGTAATTGATAAACAATGTGAAAAGATTACTATAAGAGAACCTATTGAAATCTATTGAAGAAGAAGATATTATAGGAAAAGATGACCCGATTGAACCTATTATAAATATTATGAAATGCTCTTTGATGAAATATGATTATGGAATATTTAAAGAAGGATTAAGAATAATCCAAAACTCTACAATATATATTTTAATTGAAGAAAAAAACATAGATCTGAAGGAAAAATAATAAAATAGTTTCAAAATCATTTGATAATGATTAAAAAATTAGCTGTAGAATCTGGTAATGATGAAATAATTGAGAAAATAATCGATGATATAAAAAGGAATTAAAATAATAGAATAATAAATTGTTTATTTAATACTAAAAAAATGGAAAATTGAACGAAAAGTAAACTCTTATTCTTTCAAACTATCTTCCATCAATTCAAATCTATCTTCAAGCTCCTCTACTGCTTTACCCAACTTCATCACTAATTCCAGCGTGTTATGCATCCNNACAAGCATTAAATCTTTATCTGCCTGTCCTTTATATTCCATCATTTTTTCAGATAATTCTTTTGCTTCATCTAATATTTCAAATACTTTTGTTTCACTCATTATTAATCACCCCATACTTTCTAAAGCATTTACAATACATCCAATATTTTCGCCATTCATACCTACAATTACTTCTTCAGGTTTTATACCGGCAAATTTCCTGGAGCCACTGCATCCCATGGTAAAGTTAGGCCTTTTACGTGTGAATGGACCAGCCACGGCATCAGCACAGATGGACTGAATGCCTGAAAAATCAGCTTCTACCCTACCACCGAGTGTGTACACCATAGCTTGCGCGAGCTTCATGGCTTGTGCGGGGTTACTGATCACTACAATTACATCCGGATCAAAATTAGCCTCATCTAAAGGAGCGTAAATTAATGCATACATCATAGGCTCAATTTTCGGTATATCCTCCATGGTTCGTTTAGCAGAGCCTAAACTGGAAAATCTTCCTAACCCCTGATACATTTCGCCAGTTTTAACTTTCTCTGGGGCTTCCATGAGTCCAAGAGCAGCTGCTCCACCTTTACAAGTTTGTTCTTCAGCAGTTGCATAGAATGTTTCACCCATCGCTGCCTTTTGAACCATTTCACAGTGCCTGATACCCTGAGCTATCTTTTTAATATCTTCAGGAATATCATTTTCTCTTAAAACGAATTTAATAGCTACAGGAGATTTAGTTAAACCTAATTTCTCTTTAATCTTTTGAGAAACCATGCCATATCCATTCACATCACAAGTACTTTCTGTCATGCTTTATCACCGTTTTAATTATGTTTCATAAATTATTTAACTATATTTAGGAAAAAAAATAAAAATAATGCATTTCAAATTGTTACGAATATAAAAGTAATATAAAAAAGCGTAAAAATCTTAAATTTATAGGGATCTAATACCTGTAACTAGTTCTTTTATTTTATCTTCAACTTTAGAACTACGTTCAACTACTGTACCCGTTACAACAATGTCAGCACCGGCTTTCGCCATCTTTGCAGCAGTTGCTCCATCTCTAATTCCACCACCAACAATCACTATTAAATCGGTAAATTTTTTAATTTTAGCAATCATTTCAGTGGGAATATGTTGACTGGCACCGGATCCAGCCTCCAGATAAAATAATTTCATACCCATAAACTCCGCAGCCATAGCATAAGCCACTGCAATATCTGGTTTAGATCTGGGTATTAATTTAGCATCGCCCACCCAACCAACCGTTCCTCCAGGTTCAACCACCAGATATCCCATAGAAATGGTTTCAATACCTAACTTTTTAATGATTGGAGCACCCAAAGACTGTGCTCCGGTAATCCAATATGGATTAGTGGAATTCAGTAGACTCATAAAAAAAATAGCATCAGCATATTTGCTAACACCACTAATATTACCCGGAAATAATATTATAGGCACATCAACATTCTCTTGAAGCGCTTTTGCAGTCGCATCCAATTCACTGGAATTTGTTGTTGATCCACCCAGCATTATGCCATCAGTACCGCCGATTACCGCATTTTGAGCTGTTCGGACTGCTTCATCAGGTTTTTGCTCCTCAGGATCTATAAGTGTAAGATGTATTTTCCTATTTTTGAGTAATTCCCTGATATAATCTTCTACATTCATTATAAATCACTTAAAAAAATTGGTATTACAAGGGGTTAATAAAAATTTTTTTCTTTATTTTATGGAGATTGGAATTTAATCTAAACTAGAATTTCATAAAAGTAAATAAAGAAGAATTGTGGGGTGATCTATCCCCTTGGTTCTTTGGCTTTATATCTTAAACCTTTATAACCGCACTTTCTGCAGGTTTTAGCGGTTGGCGGATTTCTAGCATTACATTTAAGACAAATTTTAATCTTGAATAATCTGTTTTCTGCTTCTTCAAATTTAGCCATTGTTTTATCCTCCTATGAATTCATTTTGTATGTTTACAACTTCAATACTGGTTTTAGCATGAGAATAAGCTTCCAAAAGCTCTTCATTGAGCTTTAGAAAATGAGGTCCCCATTTGAACTGGGACATGATTTGGATAGCATTATTTTTAAGTCCCACTATATAAAAGGTTGCGGCAATAGCCTCTGCTGTTGAAAGTATACAGGGCTTCCCATAATTGGTAGGATTAGTTGCGACCAAAAACGGGAGTGAACGGTGGTTTTTTTTACCCTTAAACAAACCAGATGATTTGTCTATTTTTTTCCACGAGCAGTCTAACGCTGCAATGCCATTTTCCGCTACGGCTTCCCTGTCTTCTGTTGATACTGCCTTTTCAGCAAAAGGATCCAAAATTATAGCTCCTATTGGTAACATGTTTAGTTTATTTACTATTTTAATATTACCTCTCTTAGCCATTCGAATTGTGGTACATTTTTTGCGATCACATTGTTCTGCGTGGTATATGGTGACTTTCATGAAAATGATTCCGGTGCTCAGAAAAAGTTTAATATCGATTTCCTTGAAGTTTAAGATTAATAATTTAAAATTTAGAATAACCTTGTTTGATCAAAGTTTATAATTAATATCTATGATATTTGATTATGCTTTTCTAGA
>PMNN01000148.1 GCA_003161815.1 Methanobacterium sp.
TTCATCGGATCTCTGGTTTAAACGCCTTTTTTGAGCTTCTTTTTGAGAGTTCTTTATCAGTGATACTTTCTTATATATCCAGTTCTCATGTTTCTTAAGGAGTTCTTGAGGATTATTATATCCCTTAGGTAATATTAAATATAAATAACCTGTTTTAACTTCTAATCGAGGATATTTTATGTTACGATGAATAACTTCATACTCCACTTCTAAATCCTTGACTTTTAACTTTTTCATAAATTTATCCATTATTCATTTGGATAATAAAAAATATATAAATAAGATATTTGAGGTATAAAATTTCTCCAATCATATTAAGATTTTTTTTATTTTAGAGTCCAAAAATCTTGTTCATGCCTTCTTCCGTCATCATTTGATTGAATAGACCAGAAGGAATGATTATAATATTTCCTTGAGAATATTGTGAGGTGATGGTACTCATTAATGTGGGAAACTTTGAACTACTGGTTGAAGCTTTCTTAATAGCCGTGGCTAATGAGTCGACGGCTTCGCCTCTAGACATGTTTTCTGTGCCCTGTTCCATTCTCACAAATGTAAGAGAATCATTAACATTTGTACCATTCACAATTACGGGTCCAACTGCATTAATTATAGCATTCACTGCTGCTGGTTTCACAATCACTACTCCATCAGTTTTCATACCAGTATTTTCCTGCACAATCTGCTGAGCGTATTGGGAATCTTGAGTAAGGTTACCCCAATAAAAAGAATCAACTAATCTGAGATTGGTTTCATTTGGGACATCTGGAGGAGCACTGACATTGGAGCTAGGTGCCATGTCACCAGGATAAATGGGTGTCATTTTCTGGATACTGCCATTAGTGAAGTTGAGGACATAAACCATGTCTACAGCTCCGGGACCTCCACCTCCTTGGGGTTCTGTATCATCAATAAGTACAAACAGTAGTTGATGATTTTCCCATGTACCATTATTAACTGCTGCTTGATAATTGAATAATTCATAAGCTGCAACAGATCCTATAACCAGGATGGGTATTAGTATTAATAAAAACTTTCTATTCATTAGTATTCACTTCCTGCTGTCGATTCATTTATTTTCACGTCCACTTTACGATAAATTTAAATTTTTTTTATTCCTTTTTTTTAATTTGAGATAGCATCTCTACTTGATAAATCAGATTTTTTTATGTAATATAAATTTCTAAATTATTAATAAATTGAAAATTTTTTTTGTTCATATATTTAAGAATTTATAGAAAGTAAAAAGGAATAAGTCCTCTAAAAAAATATAATAAATGTTCCTTATTTAAAATCTATGATAAACTTTTGATGATTTTTGAATTGCTATTAAAATTATTTATATGAAATATTATTATATAACAAACTTTACCCAAATTAGACCCTAATTTCCAGCTTAATTTCGGATTCACTAAATAAGTATATTGCTCATATTAAGTGATTATTCGATTATTTTGCTTTTAAAGAAATGTGAAATATGTTCTCCAAAAAAACATAGTATAATACTCCTAAATTAATTTTAAATGAATTAGAATAGGATAAATGAAAAAACCAACAAATAGGTTGAATAATATTATGAATATAAAAGACGTTTTAACCAGCCGTAAAGGTGAAGTACTCTTTTTATTAGGTAATGAAGCTGCTGTTAGAGGTGCATTAGAAGCGGGTGTTACTATAGCCTCCACTTACCCCGGCACACCATCCTCAGAAATCGGGGATGTCTTCTCAAAAGTTGCCAAGGATGCTGATATTTACTTTGAATTCTCTACCAATGAAAAGGTAGCTCTGGAAGTAGCTGCAGCCGCAGCTGTTTCAGGTCTTAGATCATTCACTTTCATGAAACATGTAGGTTTAAACGTAGCATCCGACTCACTCATGTCTACGGCTTACTCCGGAGTGAATGGTGGAATGATAATACTCTCAGCAGATGATCCCTCAATGTTTTCATCTCAAAATGAGCAGGATAATCGACATTATGCTCATATCGCCAGTATACCCCTATTAGAACCTTCAAATCCCCAAGAAATAAAAGATACTATGAAGTATGGTTTCCAATTATCAGAGGAGTTTCAAATACCCGTTTTAATACGCACCACCACCAGAGTGTCCCATATGCGTGGTATAGTGAAACTTGACTCCATAAGCAAAGAAAAAAACATAGGATTTTTCCATAAGGATCCAGAACGATTTGTACCCGTCCCAGAAGCCGCTAGGAAAATGCATAAGAAATTAATGGAAAAAATGAAGGAATTACAAAAACGGGCAGACCAATCCTCATTAAATCAAATATTTCATAGAAACGGTGATTTAGGCATTATAACTAGCGGAAGTGCTTTTAATTATGTTATGGATGTAGTGGAAGAAAATGATTTACCAGTAGATGTGCTTAAATTAACTTTCACTCACCCCTTCCCTGAAGAAACAGTGTTAAAATTCATGAAGGATGTAGAAAAAATATTAGTAGTGGAGGAAGTTGATCCAGTAATAGAGAATGCTGTGTTGGCAGTTTTAGGTAAAATAGGAGTTAAAAAGAAGATTCATGGAAAATTAGATGGTTCACTACCACTCATCTATGAATATAATCCTGAAATCGTGTTTAATAGTATTAGAAAAGTTTCGAATTTTAAATTAGATTTAAAAGAGAGTCAAACGACGAGTATACCTTTGCCTGAGAGGCCGCCTACTTTATGTCCTGGATGTCCTCACCGGGCGGTTTATTATTCTGTTAAAAAAGTTATATCAGATTTAAACTTGGAGAATGTTATTTTCCCAACGGATATCGGTTGTTACACGCTTGGAATTGAATCACCTTATGAAGCAGGTGATTATCTACTATCCATGGGTTCCTCGATTGGAACTAGCTGCGGATTCTCCAAAGCTACCAAGCAGTGTATTGTGAGTTTTATAGGAGACTCTACCTTTTTCCATGCTGGTATTCCTCCTCTTATAAATGCAGTGCATAACAAAAACCGTTTCGTACTAGTTATACTGGATAATCGAACCACGGCGATGACTGGCGGCCAACCACACCCCGGTCTTCCTGTTGATGGGATGGGTGAGGAAGCTCCTGAGATTTCCATTGAGAAAATAGTAGAAGCAATAGGGGTAGAATTTATTAGAACTATAAACCCATTGAATCTAAAGAAATCTCAACTAGTATTTAGAGAAGCCCTATCGTATCCCGGAGTAGCTGTGGTTATATCTAAATATCCCTGCATGCTTATGAAAAGTAGAAGCGTTAAGAAAAATTTTGTAGTGGAGGTTCAAAATGATTGTATTAACTGCGCCACTTGCATGGAGGATCTAAGCTGTCCTGCAATTTACGCTGAAACTGGTTCAATCATGATAGATCCTAAGCTTTGCCGTGGATGCAGTGTTTGCATACAATTATGTCCCGAAAAAGCTATTAAAGTTAAAAAAAAGAATGAATTATAACTGAGAGGAAAATTACACAATAATTTATTTTTCTTGAGGAGAAAATTTATGAAAACATTTAATATTTATATTTCAGGTGTAGGGGGACAGGGAATAATTAAAACCTCAATTGTTATGGGTGAGGCAGCTATGAAAATGGGAAAGCCCGTGGTGATGAGTGAGGTCCATGGCATGGCTCAGCGGGGGGGTATAGTATCCACCGAGCTTAAAATAGGCCGTGCTAGAAGTCCCATTATCCAAGATGGAGATGCAGATCTTCTACTGGCATTTGAACCACTAGAAGCTCTTAGAGCAATTCATAAGATAAGTAAGGATAGTTATATAATAATTAATACAGCTTCTATCATGCCTTTTAACATTAATGAAAGTAAATACGCTTACCCAGATATTTCAATTATTTTAAATGAATTAAAGTCTAAATCAAAGGAATTACATGCGATGGATGCTGTGAAAATAGCTGAAAAAACAGGGCACATTTTATCGTTGAATATGGTGATGTTAGGCGGGGCAGCCGCCGTGCCGGGATTCCCATTAAACAAAAAAACGTTAATAGAGTCAATGAAGGATAATTTACCTAAAAAATCGTTGACTATTAATTTAAAGGCTTTTGAGAAAGGATTTATGAGTATTTCTTAAATAAAATCTATTTAATAATAAAAATTTTTTTTTTATATCATAAAATTTTATGTGATACTTTATGAAAAAGCTTCTATGGTGGTTGATTGCAGGATCAACAGGAGGTCCAAATAGGGCTAGAATTATTATGGAATTACGTGAGAGACCTTACAATGCCAATCAAATTGCTGAGAAGCTTAATTTAAATTATAAGACCGTGAGGCATCATCTTAAAGTTTTAGAGGAAAATAATGTAGTAATTCCCAGTGGAAAGCATAAATATGGTGCAATGTACTTCCTAACAGATAATATGATAGAGAATTATGAAGTCTTCCAAGATATTTGGAATGAACTAAGAAAAAAATAACATTTAACAAAAAATAATTCAGGTGAATATAAAACATACAGAGTGAACGACGGAGATTAAAAAAATGGTATTTACAGGATTAGAACAAACTTATATGATACTAAATTATTTAGCATTAATTTTTGGAGTAATAAATGTATCATTACTCCTAGGGTTACTATACTCCTACTGGAAGACATATAAAGAAGTGAAATCCGGATTCACCATAGGATTATTATATTTCACATCATTAATTTTACTCCAAAATATCTTCATCATCCTATTTTTAGGTCTACAAATAATATTACCCACACAAGTGGTTCCTAATTCAGAGTTCCATGAGCCACGTTTACCCCTATTTCTAATCAACCTCATCCAACTTATAGCACTCTCTATTTTATTTAAAATAACTAGGGAATAAATTAGTATCAAAGATTATTTTCAGGAATTAAAAATGAATATAAAGTATTAGGACTAGAATAAGATTAAATGATGGATTATTGTATAATTTGTGCATAATATTAAATAAAAAATAAAATAAAAATATAATTATGTCATTCTTATCGCTGATGGTGAAAAATCCATTCAGAAACAGAACCAGGGCAGCTCTCGCAATTGTAGGGATTGCCATTGGTATAGCAACCATCGTGGCTTTGGGTATGGTCACGGGTGGTCTTCAATCAGCCACAACAAGCACCCTTAAAGCAGGAGCAGCAGAAATTACCGTAACTCCAATTGGCTCTAGCGGCTTTGGATCAGGAGGCGGCACCATTAATGAAAGNNGCGGTCTTTCAGTAAATGGTATGGACAGCAGCAAATTAAGTCTAGAAGGAATAGATAGTATAAATGGCACTATTTACTCAAACGGAAGCGCGAATCAGTTAATATTAGGGACAACAGCTGCACAAAGTCTTAACAAAACTGTTGGAAGTACCATCAACCTCTTTGGTACCGACTTCACAGTTACAGGAATTTACCAAACTGGTAACTTCATTACAGACAGTGGAGCTTTTATGTCTCTCAATACTCTGCAAAATTTAACCAGTAA
>PMNN01000087.1 GCA_003161815.1 Methanobacterium sp.
TTCACCTCAGCATAAAAAAAAATGTGATTTACTTAAAAAAAAAATAAGGGGAATAACTTAACATGAACATTTCCCTTTTAGCCCTTTTTTTTATTTAAGTTTTAGTATTTTTTTTTATTTCAATGGTATGTTCTTCTCTTACGATTCCACTACCCACAGGGCTGTACATCATTTTCATCGGGACGTTCTAATTAATTTTATAGTTCAACAGTTAACCTCGGATTTGATGTTTTACTTCAAGAATCTGTAATATTTTGCTATGGCCTCTCAAAAGCATTGTATATGCATCAGGACACATTTATTTTACTTTTCGAGGAAATTAGGTGTCTTTTTCATTATTTCACGTTAATTGTATTAATAAATTACCACTTTAACTTCATTTTTTGATTAAAATTAAGTTGAATAATCAAAATTATTTAAAAGAAAATCTTTGATTTTAGTTATCCTTGCTTACTCAAATACATGAAATATAACATAAAACCAATGTAAAATATGAGGGATTTGTATCTTGGTCATTTATTTGCTATAATCAATTATTCTCTAAAAGTTACCACTTATAAATTAGTCGCTATCTGATTTCGGGAAAATATACTTCCATTTAAATTTTCGCTCTTCTCCTTTTTCATGTGCATTTGTATGTTAGAACCTGCTAATTGTTTACAATTCGTCAAATATAATTTTTCCAGACAAAACTGGATCTCCAACATTGTCCGCCAAAAATTCCTTGAAGTTCTTTGATATTCTACAAACACTCTACCATTTATGTCCCAATTCATTTGCTAAACGTTTCGTGCTTTTTTTATCCTGATTTACTATTATGTAAAAACATTTCAAAGTAAGATGAATATTAAAGAAAATTGTACCAGTGAATCAGTGAAGTTCTTATCACAATTATCACAAGAATAACACCTTACTTTCTGATTCATAGTGAAATCACGCTTATATGCATCAAAAAATTTGCATTCGAGACAATACACTTCATTAGCCCATCTTGTAAATCGAAAATTCTAAACATTTCTTTCATTAGGAGTAACAATTCCAACAGCGAAACCCCTATTAAATCTAAAAAATATGACTTTTCCACTATTTAAATCCTCGCAACATAAATCAGGCATGAGCGAAAATTTTAATACATTAATAACTGATTAAACAAACATATTCAACCAATTTTGTCTGAATACGAAATCCCAAAAACAAATATTAAATAGGGAGATTACTAAGTTACAATGAATTATTGAAAATGATGATAAAGGGTAATTATGCATTTAGAAATGAAATAGAATTTGTGAAAGATAATTTTAAATACATGTAAATTAAAGATTATCGATAGTTTATAGCTAGAAATTCGTGGCTAAAATTATAAAGGATATAAAAATTGTTATTAAGCATTTTTATATACTATCATTTCAACAAATGATAATATATTATTATAAAATTATGGGTGAATATTTATGAATAAAATTCGAAGCGGCCCGAGGTTAATTTGATTATTGTGATATTAACTGTTATGATTTTAACGGTTCTTGAAAGAATTTGGAGAAAATACAACTACTTTTTAAGTTTGGAATGGATATTAAGACAAGGAGCTAATATCATGACCAAACATTCAGAAAACATTATAGTTAAGAAAAAAAATAGAAAAATATCTTAAGTCGGGTCGTTAAGGAGAGTTAAATCCGTATCAAAGTCATAATTCATTGTATATTAACACTTTAAATATTATTATTACGATTTTTTTTAGGGTAACAAAATACACTCATTCTGAAATATAATAAGATAAATATCTAAATAAAACTGTATAATTAATAATAATTTTATAGGGTAGGAGAAATAATTCAAATGAAATTTGAATAAAATTTGAATGATTATGTATTTAGTAAAATTTAGGAGATTACTTAACATGAGAGATATTAATTATCCTGTTATTATGACTTATGGTAATGATGCTGTTGTTCTAGGTATTGCTAGAAGCTTGGGGGTGAAAAATATTCCAGTTAAATTAATTAATTGGTATAAATTCACGCCCGCTAACTATTCTAAGTACGTCGAACCCATCATCTTTCCAAATCCCCGTGAATATGAGAAAGATTTTGTCTTGTCTCTGCTTTCTTATGGAAAATCAATGTGCAAGGAATATGGCAGAAGATTATTGCTTTTACCAACTGCTGATGATGCACTATTAATTATAGCAAATAATTACAAAGAACTTATCAAATACTTCATAATTTTAGGAGATCCAACAGAAAAAGAGGGCTTTAAAAAATTCATGCGAAAAGATTATTTCTTTGAAATGGTTAAAAAAGCAGATTTGCCAACCCCACAAACAATTCCTTGTATAGCAGATAGTGACATTGACTATGCTGTCAAAAATATCACTTACCCATGTGTAGTAAAGCCAATAATCAAAGATATGAACTTTTCTTTTTTTAAACGCTATAATGCAAAAGCAATTGAGTTCGATTCGTCGGAATTACTTTATTCCACATTATCTGAACTCATAAAAGAAGGACATGAAGTCCTAGTGCAGGAAAAAATTCCCGGAAATTATGGAGTAAATACCCTTGATTTTTTTTCAAATCGTGAAGGAGATATAATTGCAGCATATGCCTCATATCAAGCTAGGCAAGATCGCCCCCAGTATGGAACATGCACAGTAATGGAAAGCAAATGGAATCCTGAAATGTTTGAATATGGCAAAAAAATCATTAAAAGTTTAAAATATTGGGGTATGGGAACATTAGAATACAAAAAGGATCCTAGAGATGGTAAATTTAAATTTATAGAATTAAACGTCCGTCCCGTGTTATCAATTTATAAAGCTACTGGAGGTGGAGTGAATATTCCATTTATTGGATATCAAGATATCTATGAAAAACCTAATCAAAAAAGTATTATTACTCCATCACCAGGAACAAATGGTCTAAGATGGATAAGTCTGTTGGAAGATTTTATTGTTGTGATGAAAAGTAATAATGGACTCGCTNNAGTACATGCGATTTATTCATTAAATGATCCTTTACCAAGTATAGTACATTTATTAGTAGTCATAAAAAACTTTTTTTAAACAAAACCTAATTTGATACTTTCCAATAAAATTGGGAAAGTTTATTGCAGCAATAGTCTTAAAGAAATAAGAGAAAACACTCATAATAGGATATAGCCACAACGGATGAGTAAATATAACTTATTGTCACATTTTTGATGTATAAGAATATAAATGAATACGATAATTAATTTATTTATTTTTTTTGACAGGTACTTAATCGAAAAATTAAATGGGTTAATTTACTAGATGATTTTATTCGTAAATAATATAACACCAAAAAAAGAAACATCCTGTTAATTAAAAAATTTAATTTCAAATCTATTGATTAAAAAATATTTACAGTTTTTTCACAATCATAAAACTCAATAATATATTATTCCTTTATTTACAAGTTTCTTAATTAATTAAATTAGGAGTTAAGACACATGCAAAAGCTTAAAATAGGTGTTTTAGGCGCTGGTAGTGGGGGACAAACGTTTGCAGCACATCTAAGACAAAAAGGACATGAAATAAGGTTATGGAATAGATCAAAAGATAAATTGGATTTAATAAAAAAAAATGATGGAATCAAACTTTTAGGTAGGGTAGAAGCATTTGAATACCCCGATTTAATGTCAACAAAAATATCTGAAGTCATTAATGACGCAGAAATTATATTAATCGTATTACCTGCCAATGCACATAAAGAAGTTGCCCGATTATTGGCACCTTACGTTACAGAAGACCAATTAATAATATTAAACCCCGGTAGAACAGCAGGAGCACTTGAATTTTGTAATACTTTAAAAAATGAAGGAGTTAAATCTCTTCCAATTATAGCCGAAACACAAAGTTTGATCTACACTTGTAGAACTATTAAACCTGGTTTAATTAACTTACTTGCCATTAAGAATAATCTCCAAATAGGTGTTATGCCTTTTTGGGAAGGTAAAAATATCTTAAAAATGTTAAAGACCATCTATAACAATCCAGTAATAGAAGATTCAACTTTAAAAATTAGTCTCGAAAATATTGGATCTATGTTGCATCCTACATCAGTTTTGTTAAATACGGGTTGGATAGAAAGCCGAAAAGAACCTATACCACATTATTATCATGCGATAAGTAAAAGAATCGCTAAAGTAATCGAAAAAATGGACTTTGAAAGAGTTTTGATAGCATCTAAATATGGATATAAAATTAAAACTTTAATAGAATGGCAAGAATATGCTTATGAAATAATTGGGGACAATCTGTACGAAACACTTCAATCAAACCGTGCTTATGCTTCAATAAACTCTCCACAAACATTACAGCACCGATACATATACGAAGACATCCCCACTGGATTAGTACCTTTATGCGAACTTGGAAAATGTGTTGGAGCAGATACTCATATTATGGATAATATAATCTCTTTGGCAGATTTAATTATGGAAGAGGATTTTAAAGAAATTGGAAGAAACTCCAAAACTTTAGGCATAAAAAATTTGACAACAGAAGAAATTAAGAAAGTTTTCCAAGGATATGCTCATTATAAACGATGAAAAAAAATAATATTAAAAAATAATATCCCAAGGGAAAAAATTTAGAAATATTATTATAATAGAATTTAATACTATCGAGTTGCAAGAATTTATCCACTAATACTGGTTTGCGAGAACCGCCAGTAAAGAATTTGGGTCTATTATCTTTAAACAGTAGTCTTAAGAACTCAAATATTCCCATCATCGTCGATACAATTAAATTATTATTTGAAACGGGGTTAAAATGATGGGTGTTGATTTTTTTCCACTNNTCTTTTCAAAACTTGGTTTTTCCAAGCCAAAGTAGGAAAGTTTAAGTTGCATGGAATCAATAAACAACAACTAAGAGTAGGTACAATTTCATTAGTCATGTTAATTTATCTAATTTCATCTTATATTTAAGTTTAATATACTAAAATTGGAATTAAAGGACAATAAACTGAAAAAATTAAGTTTTTCGTAATCACCAAAAAATTGTTACAACACCCATTAACTTTACAAAC
>PMNN01000203.1 GCA_003161815.1 Methanobacterium sp.
CCTTATTATTAGGCACATTCACCATATAATTCGCTGGATCCGTGGTGATCACTGCCAACGGAATATTGGTGATAGTGTAAGTTTGAATGTAAATGGGGTTACAGTTACCCGTTGGGTCAACAGCGGAATATTTGAGTGTAGTTATTTGATTGATATTGATTAGAGTGCTATTATTATAAACAAGTCTGGCGCTGCTTACTAATTGTGGGTTAGATCCATTCAAAGTATAATAAGTAGTCGCTGTACTATCCGGATCAGTTGTATTTAAAGTAACGGTCATATTGGTGTTATATAAACCTCCCGCCGGATTAACTGTGATGGTTGGTGGGGTTTTATCTAAGATTGCATGTAAATAATTATCATTGCTTCCTATGTATATTGTTCCGTCAGATCCGATAGCTGGAGATGAAAATATAGGATAATTGGTTTTATATTCCCATTTTAGTGTATTATTTGGGTTTATTACATACACTTTATCATCTCCACCGTCACCGAGATATATAGTTCCATCTGATCCTATTGCAGGTGATGAATAATATATACTACTACCCATATCATACTCCCATCTTGTTTTACCGTCAGGGTTTATTGTCATCAAATAACCTAACATTGTTCCGTAATAGATGACTCCGTTCGATGCAATAGCTGGAGATGATAATGATTGAGATCCAATGGGAATATTCCATTTTTTGCTACCATCAGGGTTTATCGCGTACAGCCAATTATCATCACTTCCAATGTAGATTGTACCATCACCGCTTAATAGCTGGTGATGACTCTATACTGTTTCCGGTGGGGAATTTCCATTTCAGTGTGCCATTAGGATTTATCGCATATAAATTACTATCCTCACTTCCAATGTAGATGGTACCTATTGTCAATTGAAGGAGATGATTTATCAACATTTAAACCGTTACAAATCCAGTTCAATTTACCATTACTAGGATTTAAAGAATATAAATTACCGTTTGCCACATATATACTCCCATCACTATCTATAGCTGGTGTTGAGGATATAGCATGATAAATAGAGTATTTCCATATCAATGTCCCATTAGTATTAACAGCATATACATCACCACCAGTGCTTCCAAAATAGATGCTTCCATCAGATCCGATAACTGGAGACGAAACCACCGTTCTTCCAGCTGAGAAAATCCATCTAGTGGTGTTGGTTGCGGATCCATTAAATGGTGATTGACCAGTGTTATTGATTATCATGTTGGAATTTAGGTTGCGAAGAGTTCGCAAGGCCGGCGGCTGATACAGTTCCAGATACTAGAAAACTTCCTAAAAAAATAATTCCTTAAAAAAATAATAAGTTTACAAAAAAATTTTTTATTCTTAAATAAATTGCTTTTATTGAATTTCCTCACCTCCCAGCAAGGATAAATTTTCTTTATTAGTGATTAACCGTTATTATGATCATTTTATTAATAGTTTATAATGGATGTGTGCGCTGGATATAAAATTCCTTTTAAATTATTTAAAAACAATTCTTACCCCCTTAAAGTTTAGTTAGTTATTAATTTATATCAAAAATTGATTATTAATATAATTTTTGTTTTTATAAATTATTTCAAAAAAAAATTTATTTTAAAAACAATAAGACATGATATACAGTTACTGTATACATGGATTGAAGGAACTGTAAATTATTATACACTACAATTAAATATTGGAATTACTTCTATGAATAAAAATTGATCAACCTATTGAGAGTTTATTAAAGCAAGAAATGTGGGAATATGGAAAAATAAGAATTAAAAGCCTTATTAAGATTAAAATTGAGAATAAAAGTCTTTATCGCCTATATAACTATATTGCGGATATCCGGGTCCATTCCATAGATTTTTTTTATAGCTATTATCATTTTTTTTAAGATACGAAATTTTGATATAATTACCGGAACTCATGAATTTATTTTTTGGATACGTAAAATAATAATCTCACATCATAAACTAATAACACTTTAAGCATGTATAATACCTAATAATCCTTATATTATATGATACTAATAATATGCTTTATACGTATTTAGCATTGATTTAATAATGGTATTTCAGTTTTCATAAAAAATGGTTTATTTCCCGGTAGGTCACTATGAAGTTAGATATAAAAAAATTAAATCCAATGAAGTGGGATAAAAAAATATTAATAATAATACCTGCAATTGTGGCATTATTACTTGCTTTGATTCCCACCATTCGATATCAATACCCTTTAAGTTGGGATATAGTCTACCATATTGCATACGCTAAAGTATATGCTATGAATGGCTTTGTATTCTCAGATCCATCCATAAATGGTGGTCAGAAAATTGGATATCCTCCCTTATTCCATTACATGTTACTATTAATTGCCGATATAACNNTTATCTGTTAGTTATGTAGCAAAAAAATTTTACGGAACTTTGGCTGGAGTAACAGCCGGTTTCATGATAATCTCCAGCAACCTTTTTAATCGGGCAATTTTAACCATCCCCGAAAACTTAGCATTAATCTTAATGACTCTTTCCCTTTACTTTTACTACCTCTCCTTTAAGAACCAGGATTATAAACCCGCCATTTTAGGTGGGTTTTTGTTATTGCTTGTTGCATTTACTCATGAGGCGGCAAGCTTTCTTTTACTGGTCACTGCTACTGTAATTACCTTTATTTTACTCATATTTAGGCCGAAGTTGAATATTCTGGTTAATTATGGGGCATTTTTATCAATAGGAATTATTTCACTGATTTTTTTGGGAGTTTCCATTTTTGTCTTTCGACCAGAATTAATAACCAGTATTTTACATAGTGGATTTACTCAAACCACAGGGCTTCTGGTAACTTTATCTCCAAATGAAAATCGTCCTTTGAATATTTTGGCTTATCCTTACTATTTGGGGATAATATTGTCAATATTCTCTTTAGTGGGGTTGATCTGGGCATTAAAAGTAAGAAGGATGAAAGATGTTTATGTAATCTTATGGTTTTTGGTTCTGGTTATAACGAGTTTTGCTTATATTATAGGGATTAATGTAATATCATATAGGTTATTAATATACATAGCCATTCCATTGGCCATATTAGCGGGATTAGGTGTTTCTAAGACTTATAATCTTATAAAAAATCGTCAGCAGGATTTTAGATGGAACTTTAGTTTAATTTTTATTATTGTTCTATTCAGCTTAAGCACTGCATTGGGTTATATTACAGTTACCAGTCCACATATTGCTATCTTTGGGGATGAAACTAAATATGGTACTTTTACGATTTCACCTCCTACACCTGCAGGTCAGGAAGTAATAGACTGGTTCCAGCAGAATGGGGATAAAAGTAAGGTGTTAGTTTCTTCAAACGAGTTTTTTGCCATGTATATACTGGCTATAACAGGGCAACCCATTAGTTACCAGGAAAGTGCCTTAGTTGGTGAATCTAGCATTAAATCTATGAAAAATGCGAATATAGGTTATTTATTATACGATAAAAATTTAACGTTCTCTGGCGAGGGTGATAAAGAGGCTAATGGTCAATATGCTAACTTCTCTTATGATTTAGGACTTCTGTTCTTTAATCAAGATCCTCACAATCTGATACCCAGCTATGCACATATAGTTTATGAAAACGATCAATATATCATCTGTGAGGTTAAATATGATTAAATACCATATATGGTAAAGGATGGAAGTTCAATCATACTTTAATTTATTATTTATAGTTTATAATGTAGCTTATGATTCACTTAAAGGGTCTTCTTTAATAAAGGAGATTTTTATTATATAATATCCTTAAAAAAAGGAAATTAGAACGAAAAGATATATATGTGATATGAATTAAATCATCATTAAGATGACCTTCACTTTAACAACTACAACACTTACTATCTCCGTAATGTTGATAATTTTACTTGCTATAAAAGAAATCCTCCGTTGGGAATCCGACAGGAAATATGTTAAATCTTTCTTGAAAGGATTAAACGTCATCATAATACCATTTTCACTGGCATTCGCTGTCATATTCGCATACAATGCAGCAACAATACTATAAAAACTAATTTACAATAAATTTTATTTATGCTCTATATAATAATGATAATAACCTTACATTTGGAGTTTCTATTTTTGATAATAACTAATGGGTAAATGTTCCATCAGCTCGAATATTTGGTCATAATGATCATATATATAATAAATCAAGAGACCAAACACTTCAATTTTTATAGATGCTATATAACATCATGCAAAATTTAGAAGTTGAAAAGATTTTTTTTAAGTCTTTGTTTTATATTTTTTTAATGTTTTTTTAGTGTTTGTTTCGAAAATCATTTTAATAAATATTTTTGAAACGTTTTTAAATATAATTAAACCGAAAATTTTTAATATGGAGGAAGTATATTTTTCTTGTTTTATTTAATGAAATCTCCAGTTGATTTGGACCAAAGAGACTTTAAATGGAATTTGTTGCCGAATTATATTAAAATTTTCGATTCTAGACGTGAGCACCAAGAAATAACTAAACTAACATAAAACCTGTTAATAAGTCTGTATTGATGTTAAAACTAGTAATTTTAGCCATATTTTTTCTAAAGATATTTTATACGTTTTAAAGAACTAAATCGGATAGACAAGCTTAAAGAATTTATAAGCATAAACAACGTGCCCAATACGAAGGTGAAAAAGAGTATTTTAAGGTGTGAAGAGATAATTATTATGGAACGGATATTTACAGTTACCTAAACTATTTATAGGTATTTCCCGATATCAAATTGTTCCTTTAATTTTTCCTAAATCTAATTTCAAATTAAAACGAGCTTTAAACAGTTTAAGTTATCAACTTCCAGTTTTCAGGAATTCGAAGCTAGAAATAAAAACTAAAAGATTTTTCACTTAATTAATGAAAGAATTACCTGACCGGATATAAGTACACTATAAAGATACCAGCAAACGCGATAAAAGA